>NZ_JBNGCO010000032.1:0-37500 GCF_049974805.1 Baaleninema sp. | reverse complement strand
GCCAACGATGGACGGACGATTCGCCTGCCGATTCACATCGTCGAGAAGCTCAACAAGCTCAAGAAAACCTATCGCAAGCTGGGACAGGAACTCAACCGCCAGCCAACGGAAGCCGAACTGAGCGAAGCCCTCGACTTATCGCCCAAGCAACTGCAACAACTGCAACGGGTCAGTCAGCGTTCGCTGTCGCTCAATCACTACGTCGGCGACGAAGACAACACGGAAATTCTCGACCTGCTCGAAGATACGGACAACAAATCGCCCGATTACCAAGTCACCGAAGACATGATGTGTCAGGGCGTGCGGAAAGTCCTCGACGAAGCGTTGACGGCGCGGGAAAGCGAAATTTTGGCACTGCGATACGGCCTCGACGGCGGCCAGCGTCAGACGCTCCAAGAAATTAGCAACCTGTTCGACTTGTCCCGAGAGCGCGTCCGTCAAATTCAAACGACGGCCATGCGGAAATTGCGCCGGCCTCAAGTGGCGAAACGCCTGCGCGGTTGGTTGAAATAAAGGTCGCGAACCGAGACAGAAGCGATCGGTTCTCAAGCAACAGGAAAAATGCGGGTGGCAAACCACCCGCATTTTTCCGTGTTAGGGTTTGGTGAAGTTGTCTCGAAGAGCGATGGCGATGGTGTCGAGGGTGAATGCAAGGGTTCGGATACGGACGGCCAGAGAAGAGGATGTGGAGGGGGTTTTTCACTTGATTCGCGCCTTGGCGGACTACGAAGGGCTGTCCCATCAGGTGGTGGGAGATGCCGAAACCCTCCAAGGACATTTATTCGGCGAGCGTCCTTATGCTGAGGTGCTGGTGGCGGAAGAGGTCGATCGCATCGTGGGATTTGCCCTGTTTTTTCACAGCTACTCTACGTTTCTGACGCGGCCGGGACTGTATCTGGAAGATTTGTTCGTCCTTCCCGACGATCGCGGACGGGGTATCGGTACGGCTCTCATCCAACAGGTGGCGAAAATTGCCGTAGAACGGAAATGCGGGCGGGTCGAATGGGCGGTTCTCGATTGGAACGCGCCCGCCATCGCCTTTTACGAGAAAATTGGAGCGTCGGTGTTACCGGACTGGCGAATTTGTCGCGTCAGCGATCGCCCGTTGCAAAACTTAGCATCGTCTCGTATTTTCACGGGGAAATGACGCAAGTTGTACAATAGACCTGACGTGACAAACGGGCTTGGTAATCGATACGATAGCGTATCTAGCCATTGCAATTGGCAACGGCGAACTGGCTCGTTTGCGCCTTGACTTCCCTGGCCGATTGTTGTTGGTACCTTTAAACTGGCACTATGACCGATCCGACTCCTACATCCGAACGCGGCAAACATCAGGTGGAACTGTCAATCCATCTCGATTCCGAGTTGCTCGAACAAATCGAACACCTGACGAACGATCCGAGCAAAATTATCGAGACGGCCATTCGTCAGTGGCTTCGGGGTGAAACCAACCGCGACGAGGAACTTAGCCGCCGTTTGCAACGCAATCCGCCCGTACCTCCCCGTGGAGAATGGAACGATTAGCCCCGAAAGAGCTACGCTCCGAAGGACGCGATCGCCAAACCGTCGAGTCGAACGGGCGATCTCTCGATTGTAGGTTGAGACTGACGCTCAACTTCAGAGATCGTGGCAGTAGGCTTTCGTTCTCGATGCTGACTGTTTTTTTGTGAGTTCGATGACCTCTTTTGCTGACTTCCGCATTCCACCTGCGGCGCCGACGAATTCACGAACTGAGATGGAAGACCAGGGGACGAACAGTCTTTCGTCTCTCGGAGTCGAACTCGCGTACATTCAGGATCGATCGGGACAGTACCGTGCCTTTTTTTGGAAAGACGCCTGCGATTACGGGTTAGTGTCTTGGCCGAACGATGAGGAAATTGGCGAGGAAGAGGATGTCACCGACGTTTTTCAACCTGTCGATCGCGTCAGTTACTTGGCTCAAGTTCGGGAAATTCTCGATCGCAAAATTCCCAAACATATCACCTGTCTGTTTGAAAGCGGAGCGCATGTCTTTCCCTTCGAGCTGACGATCGCGCCCCTGTTAACGGATAGTTCGACGGCTTCTGGCGTCCTCGCCATCGGCAGACGTATTCGTCCCATCGAGGAATTTTGCGGCACGTCCTCGCTTTTAGTTCGGGAATCGGCCTTAGAACCGACTCGGCGATCGCTCCCCTCCGATTACGACTTACTGTTAACGCGCATTTCTTATCCCAAACTGCTGACCCAAATCGCCCGTAAAATTCGCCAGACCCTCGACCTCGACACCATCTGGCAACAAACGGCTAACGGTTTGGGTTCGGCGTTGAGCGTGCGGCGATGTATCGTCTACGCCTACGATGCGGCGGCGGCTTCGGTGAAAGTGGTCGCCCAACATACCGCACCCCCGATCTCATCCCATCCCGCCAGCCATCCTCCGAAGGAGGCCGATGGCGAAATTTCTCTCGCCGATCGCGCGGATTTCCACCAAGCGATCGTGCGTCAGGAAACGGCGATCGTCGAAAGTCGAGCTGAAGACGGAACGCGGCGATCGCGCCTGGTGGTGGCCACCTGCCACCAAGGCCAAGTCAACGGGGCGATCGTCCTCGAACGAGCCGAAAGCGACGCCACGCGCCCCCCTGCTGACGAATCCGACTCCCTTTGGCATCCGACGGAAATCGAAATCGTGGAAGAACTGGCGGACCAAGTGGGAACGGCCATCGCCCACGCCACCCTTTACCGGGAACTGGAAATCGCTCGCCAACAAGCCGAAGAAGTATCTCGTCTCAAAAGCGATTTTCTAGCCAATACCTCCCACGAATTGCGAACGCCCCTCAACGGAATGATGGGATTTCTCAAGCTCGTTCTCGACGGGATGGCCGACGACCCAGAAGAACAGCTCGAGTTCATCCGCGAAGCCTATCGTTCTGCCGTTCACCTGCTCAACATTATCAACGACATTCTCGATATTGCTAAAATCGAGGCGGGTAAAATGCAGCTCGACCTCGAACCGGTCAATCTCGAAGATATTCTCAATCACCTCAAGGATTTCGTTCAAGCTCAAGTCCAACAAAAACAGCTTTATTTTCAAGTTCAACTGCCCGACACTGAGGATAAAATCGTCGTCTATGGGAACTATCAACGGCTGTTACAAGTGTTGTTGAACATTGTGGGAAACGCCATCAAATTTACCCACGAAGGGGGAATTACCATCGCTACCGATATTATCGATCGCGAAGTGGTGGTCAAAGACCGCACGTTACCGGGAATGGTGAAAGTGCAAGTGGCGGATACGGGAATCGGCGTTTCTTTGGAAGCTCAAGATCGCCTGTTTCAAACCTTCAGCCAAGTGGACGGTTCCCGAACGCGACAGTACGGCGGAACGGGTCTCGGATTGGTGATTTCTCAAAAACTTATCGAAGCGATGGGGGGAGAGGTGCATTTTTACAGCATGGGGGAAGGTCTCGGTTCGACGGTGACGTTTACGATTCCGCTGTTTCAAGAGCCGGTGATGATTCCTACGAGCGATACTCTCGATTCGATCGATATTTTGCTCGAAAATTAACGTCAGAAGAGCCTCGAACCGTCTCAATTGCGAGGATTGGCGTCTTCAGTGACAGCGTCCGTTTCTGGATTTCCTTCGCCAGTGGTGGCGTTATCGTTTTCGGGTTTTGCTTCTTCCATCTCCGTTTCGCCATTCAAGTCGTCTAATTGGGTTTCGATTTCGTTGAGGCGATCGCGGAGTTCTCGCAAGTCCGATCGACTCGACTGTACGTCGTCGGTTACATCGTCGAGGCGATTGGGAAACTCCCGTTCGAGCCGTTGCAATTGATTGTCGAGTCGCTCGAACTCTGTCAGGAGTTCTTCTTGTCTCGCCGTCACCTCCTCTACGGCTTGGCGTGCGATTTGCTGTTGGGAAAACGATCGATAGGCGTACCAGATAGCGATACCAAAGGCGATGGCGATCGCCAGCAGCAAGCCGCTGACGAGCGTTTGAAAAAACGTCCGAAATCGTTCCACATCTTGATGAATGCGTTCGACTTCGACTTTTAGCTCGATTTGCTGTTGCTGAACGTCCTGAAGCGTCTCCAAATAGGTTTCTGGGGACACCTCAAAATCCGGCCGGTCGTCGCTCGATTCGGGAGAGGTGGGATTCGTCATGATTTTCGCGAGACGACATTGAAAGTACGGTCTTCTTAATTAAAACATTTCACGTCGCCATCGGTCATTAGAACTATTCCTTAAATGGACTTAAATGGACTTAAATGGACATGGGCGAATCGAGATAGACCATCGACTCGGGGACGCTAAAAGCGAGATTGTAGTTGGTTAAATTGTTGGCAATTTCTTCGTTGGCCAGTTCTAACAGGCGTTTGCGAAGGTTAAGAGAATCTTGGCTCGAGCCGGAAATGAAAAAGCTGAGGCGAACGCGACTCCTGAGTTTTTTGGGAATTTGAGAAAAATGAACGCGAGTACTGCCTCGTTCGATGCCCCAAAAGGACTCGCTGATATCTTCGATGGCTTGTTGAACGAGTGCTTTTTCGCTTTCGGATAAGAGTTTGTAGAAATCCAAACAGACGATAGCCATCACCTTTTTACCTCGGGTGACGTTTTCGATTTTCATCCCCGCCATCATGGAATTGGGTACGATGACGAGGGTATTTTGTGCGGCTGTGCGGATTTTCGTCGATCGCAATCCGATCGATTCGATACGACCGTATACGTCTTCGGCGAAGGGGTTGAAGTTGACCCGGACGTATTCTCCGGGGACGTAGGGTCGATCGAGATACAGTTCAAAGGTTCCGACGAGTCGTTCTAAGGCTTGACGGGAGGCGAAGGCGACGGCGACGCCGCCGATTCCCAGGCTGGCGGATAAGGCGAAGAGATTGAGGTTCAATCCTTGGGCGAAAATGATGACGGCGATAAGGATAATAATAATGTTGGTTACGGTTTCAAAGACTAGGATAATTTCGTTGATTTCTTGACCCCGACGCCGCAGTCGATCGATCGCCACTTGTCGAATGACACGCTGCACGATTTTCGAGGCTAGTAACGCCAGGGAAATCGAGAGTGCCATGTAGACAAAGAAGCCGAGAAATGTATAAAGTTCGGGATATTTAACGAGAAGATTCAGCGATAGGGCAATAAAAAGGAGGGTTCCGGTGGTGGTGATATAGTTTTGGAAGGGTTTGATAAATCGATCGAAGGTGTCGTCGGTATCGACTTCGATTCGGCGCAGGGTAATTTGGAGAACGAGGCGAATGAGGTAGGTCAGCGATCGCCCGAGAGCGGGAGCAATAACAACGGTGATAAAAAACAAGCCGAGGCGGATGGCGAGTTCGGTAATGTAGCTCGAGATATCCCGATCGAGTTGAATGAGAGCCATTGCGATCGCTGGAAAAAGAAGTAAAAAATTTTGAAATTATTTTATATGATTTCTAGGAATTTTAGGATATTTTTAAGGTTTTATCCGAGAATCTTATGGTATGGGTTTTCTTCAAGGAGACGGCAAAGACGGCAAAAGTATTTTGAATCCTTGCCGATTTGGGTTGATGTGGGTTGCCGTTAAATATTCATCAAATATTCATCGGCTGAGCGATATCGAGGGTTTCCACCTCGAATTTGAATTTAACGCCGTATTCGTAAAGTTGAAGGATAATTTTTTCTCGGGCGAGTTCGAGTAAGTTTTTTCTCAGTTCTACGGAATTTTCACTCGCGCCTAAAATAAAGAAAGTGACTTTCGCTTGAACCTGCATTCGATCGCCATCGGGTTCGACTCTATCTTGAAAGTCCACTTTGGTAAGTTGATGGTCGATACCTAAAATATCGCTGGTACTCGATAAAATAAGCTGACGAATCAGGGCTTTTTCTTCGTTGGTCATGGCTCGAAAAAAGGTCAAATTGACCATCGAAATAATGCGTCGGGCTAAGGTTAAGTTTTCGATGTTGACCTGAGCGAGATTGCTATTGGGTGCAATGACGAGGGTATTTTTTCCAGATAAACGAACTTTCGTCGAACGCCAGCCGATGGATTCGACGCGCCCCAAGGTTCCGTCGGGTAAATGAATGTAATCGTCTACGTCGAAGGGGCGATCGATATATAAAACGACACTCCAAAGAATCTGTTCTAAGACTTTTTGAGAAGCAAAAGCAACCGCGATACCACCGATTCCTAAACTCGCGACTAACCCCACTAAATCGACGCGGTGAGTTTGGGCGAAGAAAAATATCGTTGTGAGGACAATGACGGCTTTGCTTAAAAACTTGGCTAATGCCAACAGTTCGGTGTTGATTTTGCTTTCGTCTTCTAAAGAAATCCCGAGTAGGTAATCTTCAAAAAAGCGATCGAACGCCTTGAATCCTACGAAAATCGTGCCGCCTGCGATGAGGAGTCCCAAAGGAACCTCGAACACGCGAACCCACGCGGGTAGCGAGGCGGCTAAAATCGCATTGTCGGCGAGGGCAAGAATTACCAGAGCGATGATTTTTTGTCGGTCGGGTTCGATAACGTTTTGATAAATTTTTCCGTATTCTGTTGAGGTTGCTTTACGAATTAAGGCATCGCTTAATTTGGAGAGTTGTAAGTATGAAATACCCGCTAGTAACAGAAAAAATAAAAAAATTACGACCGCCAAAAGCAACGCAGTTCCCAACTGAAGGGTATCGGGAAATTCCGCACCATCTCGGATGAATCTCAAAAAGTTATTCATGGACAAATCGGTGGTTTTGAAAAGTCGTTTTGGCGGGTAAAAAAGGATGTTTTGTCATTGGAATCTGAATTGATTTTACCTGAACTTTCTGGCGAAAGACTAGATGGTTTTGTAAAGAAAACTTAAAGGGAAGCGTTAAAAAAACTGAAATATGAGAAAAATTGTACAGAATGGAGGATATTGGGGGACGATATCCGTTGGATAATAACCCCGGCTTCAAGATGCCGGGGTTCTAGAGAGGTCTATGAAATCTCGTTTTTTCTGCCGATAATGCTCGTTTTTGGGGGATTTTGCGGAAATATCTGCCAGAGAAATGGCAAGATTCTTCGATTTAATGGATTGACAAAATCAACAATTTGTGTATTGGCAGATCGATCGAGACCTCGTTAAGATAAGAAAGAATGTAAAGTTTTTTTACAAAGCCGCGAACCATGAGTGTAGTCGATCTGAACCAGATTTCCACGCAACTCGAGAGCGAGAACGCCCGCGATCGCCTGTTGGCGCTGGTGTCTTTGCGGAACGTTCCTCCGAGCGAGGCCGTACCGCTGATTAAAAAAGTCCTCAACGACGAACATATGCCGCTGCGATCGATGGCGATTTTCGCTCTGGGCATCAAACCCACCGATGAATGTTACGACATCCTCATCGACTTGCTGCGTCACGATCCCGACTACGGCATTCGCGCCGACGCTGCTGGTGCCTTGGGCTACCTCGAAGATCCCCGCGCTTTCGAGCCGCTGGTTCGGGCGTTTCTGGAAGAAACGGACTGGCTGGTGAGGTTTAGCGCCGCTGTGTCTCTCGGAAATCTGAAAAATCCCGAAGCCTACTCGGTTCTCGTCCGCGCCCTCAACAGTCAGGAAGTAGTTTTACAACAGGCTGCGATCGCAGCCCTGGGGGAAATCGGCGCGACAGAAGCCGTCGAGGATATTTTACGCTTTGCCCGTTCGGAAGATTGGCTGGTGCGGCAGCGCCTCGCCGATGCCTTGGGACACCTCGACCATCCGAAAAGCCGTCCGGCTTTAGAATACTTGCAAAAGGACAGCCATCCGCAAGTGTCCCAGGCGGCGACGGTGGCTCTGCAACGGTTAAACGGCGAAATTCATTGACATCCTCTCCCAGCAACCCGTTCCGGGTATGCTGGGAGATTCCTTGGGTCGCCCCAAAGATTTCCGGCTTCAACAGGTGCCAGCTAGACTGAGCCACCTCAGCCCCCGCCGCCTCCCCTTCACAGGCCGTTTCGATCTTGCCGTTGGTATTTGTTGATGGTATTTGTTGATATCTGAGTTCAGCTTGGAGTTAACCCAGCGATTAAACGTGCCATTCCAACCCTTCCTTGGCTAAAAAGGCGTTGGGAAAGGCTTCGAGGACTTCTTTCGTCATTTCGTCGAGAAAGTCGTCGGAATGGGTGGGTTCGTGATGAAAAATCGCCAAATTCTTGACGCCTGCGGCTTTGGCGATTTTGACGCCTTCTTGCCATGTCGAATGTCCCCAGCCCACTTTAGGAGATTTGGGGTTGTGATATTCCTCGTCCGTATACATGGCATCGTAGATTAACAGATCTGCCCCTTGGGCCAGGGCCAGAACATGTTCGTCGAGGCGATCGGGGAAATGCTCCGTGTCCGTACAATAGAACACCGAGCGTCCGTCCCAGTTAATGCGATACCCCATGGCCGTATTGGGGTGGTTGAGGGGGGTGGTTTCGATGGAAATATCGTCGATTTGAAAGGTTTCGCCGCAGACGATATCGACGAACTTCATATCGGCGTGAAGTCCGACTAAGGGAACGGGCGAGTTGGCGTGTAACACGCGCTCGGTAAAGTGTTTTTCTAGGGATTCCCCGTTTTGCGGAACCGCTCCGTGAATTTTCAAACAGTGTCCTTTGACAAAGGCGGGGGTAAAAAACGGAAACCCTTGAATGTGATCCCAGTGGTAGTGGGTGAAGAACATATAGGTTTCCGGCGGAAGGTTTTGCATTAAGTCTTTGCTCAACTCTTGCAAGCCCGTTCCGCCGTCGAAGATCGTGCGTCTTCCTCCGATTCGCATTTCAACGCAGGAGGTGTTCCCGCCGTAGCGTACCGTGGTTTTTCCGGGGGTGGGAATACTTCCGCGCACGCCCCAAAACTTCACTATAAATTCAGATGAGGTAGCTGGTTCCATAGACCGGTCGGGGACAGGACGACAAGACGATCGATCGCGATCGAGGCAACTCAAACCCGTTGCCTTTTACCAGAATAGCGTCTTAACGCAGAGGTCGATCGGCATCGAGCGCCCCACACTGCCCCTGATGAACGAGTAAGCGATCGCACAGGACGAGTGCCACCATCGCTTCTACCATCGGCACAGCCCGAGGCAAGACACAGGGATCGTGTCGTCCCCGAGCGGCCAACACCGTTTCTTCTCGATCGCGCGTGACCGTTTTCTGTTCTTTCCGAATTGTAGCAGTGGGTTTGAACGCCACGCGGAGGGTGAGGTTTTCGCCGTTGGAAATTCCCCCTTGGACGCCGCCCGATCGATTGGTACGGGTGCGGATGTTTCCTGCTTCGTCGCGGAAAAACTCGTCGTTGTGTTCGCTCCCCGTCATCAGAGTTCCGGCGAATCCCGAGCCGATTTCAAAGCCTTTCGTGGCCGGGAGCGACATCACTGCTTTGGCGAGTTCGGCTTCTAATTTATCGAAGACGGGATCGCCCAAGCCTCGGGGAACCTGACGCGCCACGCATTCGACGACGCCGCCGAGGGAATCGCCCTCTCGTCCGGCGGCTTCGATGGCGGCGATCGCTTTTTCGGCGAAGTCCCCATCGGGAGAGCGCACGATATTGCTTTCGACCTGTTCGAGCGTGACGGTTTCGGGATCGACGACCGCTTCGAGATCGCGAATTCGCTTGACGTAGGCGACGATTTCGACCCCGGCCACCTCTTTCAAAATCTTCTTAGCGATCGCCCCAGCGGCCACCCGGCCAATGGTTTCCCGGGCTGACGATCGACCGCCCCCTTGCCAGTTACGGATGCCATATTTCGCGTCGTAAGTGGCATCGGCGTGAGACGGGCGGTATTTTTGCTGCATCTCGCTGTAATCTTGGGGGCGCGCGTCTTTGTTGCGAACCACGATCGCGATCGGCGTTCCCAGGGTTTGCCCCTGAAACACCCCCGAGAGAATTTCACAGGTATCGGTTTCTTTGCGAGGCGTCGTAATCTTACTCTGACCCGGCCGCCGTCGGTCTAACTCGAACTGAATTTCCTCTTGAGTGATTTCCACTCGAGGCGGACAGCCATCGATGATGACGCCCACACCGCCTCCGTGCGATTCGCCGAAGGTTGTAATCCGAAATAAATGCCCGAAGCTGTTTCCCACGATCTCGATCGACTATGACTAAAGCCTGTTTATTTTAGCAGGGCAACTTTTGCAGTGAACAGTGAACAGTGAGCAGTGTTGACGCTGCGACGGATCTTGGTAGGGTGCGTGACTTGAAAAACCGGGTGTAAATCGTCAGACGAACAAATCGTCACGCACCCCATCCCCTCATCCCCTCATCTCATCATCTCCTCATCCCCTCACCCCATCATCCCCTCATCTCCTCATCCCCTCATCCCCTCATCGAGGTTTTCCAATACGCCAGTGAGGGCGGCTTTCATCTCTTCGACGGTGGTGGTAGCGGTGCCGAACTGGCGCACGACGATGCTGGCGGCCAGGTTTCCCAATACCACCGCTTCCCAAGGAGAACCTCCCGCACACAAAGTTAGAGTTAACGCGGCGACGACGGTATCTCCGGCGCCGGTTACGTCGAAAACGTCGGTTCGGTTGAAGGCGGGAACGGTTTCGAGGGGGTGCGATCGGGCAAACAAACTCATTCCGTCGCCGCCTCGGGTGATGAGGACGTATTGCGCTTTGGTGCGATCGAGTAAGTCCACTCCGGCTTTTTCTAACGCTTCTTCGCTGTCGATGGCGTATCCCACTTCTTTCTCGGCTTCGGGAAGGTTGGGGGTAAACAGGGTGGCGCCTGTGTAGCGAGTGAGGTTGTTTTGGGTATCGACGACGGTACGATGGTGTTTTAACGCGGCTTCGATGACGCGAGGGGTTAACACGCCGTCGCCGTAATCGGAACAGACGATGGCCTCGACGCTGTTGGCTTCTTCTTCGATGTACGCCCCCAGTTTTTCCTGTAAAGATACGGAGGGAAGCGCGTCGGATTTGCGATCGACCCGAATCACCTGCTGTGTCACCGACTGGCGAGCGTGGGCGGAAATGCGGGTTTTGGTGACGGTGGGGCGTTCTCCGTCGATAAAAATTCCCGAGGTATCGATTCCGGCGTTGTTGAAAATCTCCACTAACGCTCGCCCCTGTTCGTCGTCGCCGACGAGTCCGGCGACTTTCACCTTCGCTCCCAGCGTCGCTAAGTTATACACGGCGTTCGCGCCACCGCCGGGAACCCGACGGGTGGATTCGTGGCGGATAATGGGAACGGGGGCTTCTCGGGAAATGCGTTCGACTTCCCCAGTTAGAAATTCGTCGAGGGTCAAATCTCCCGCCACTAATACTGATACGTTGGAAAAGCGATCGAGCAGTTCCAGCAAACGCCCTTCAGCGTCCCGCAGTCGTTCGGCGAACTCGTTAAATTTGGGAAAATTGGCGTCAATCATAGCAAGTGGCGAATTCAGCGCGATCGCCTTCTGTAGAAACTCCCGATGAGACGCATCGTTCGAGGGTCGATTCCCGCAGGCGATCGATGGCTGCATCGATTATTTCACATCCCGACGCCACGGATTCAACCCGACTCAACTGGTCTCGCAACGCCCCCGCCCCCGCAAAGCCTTTACAATACCAGGCTAGGTGTTTGCGAGATTGTTGGATTCCCCGTTCGCCTTTGTATTCCCACAGGGCTTGTAAGTGTTCTTTGGCGCATTCCAAGCGTTCGATCGCCGTGGCGGGGGGCGGGACTTCTCCAGTTTTGAGATAGCGATCGATCTCCCCTACCAAAAAGGGATAACCCAGGGTTCCTCGCGAACACATCACCCCGTCCGCCCCAGTTTCCTCCAAACAGCGAATCGCCGATTCAACGGAGTTGATATCGCCGTTGGCAATCACGGGAATTTCTAAAACCTCCTTGACTCGACGAATCCAATCCCATTTGGCTTTTCCCCTGTAACCTTGCTTGCGCGTGCGTCCGTGAAGCGTCAGCATTTGCGCCCCCGCATTCTGCATCCGCCGCGCAAAATCGAGAATGTTGATTTCCTCGTCAGACCATCCAATCCGGGTTTTGACGGTAACGGGAACCTCCACGGCGTTGGCGACTGCTTCGACGATCGCTTCGGCGACTTCCGGTTGACGCAGCAGAGAGGAGCCGCCTCCTTTGCGGGTAATTTTGTTGACGGGACAGCCCATGTTGAGGTCAATGGTATCCGACCCTTGGTCTACGGCGAGTTTGGCGGCTTCTCCGAGGAAGTCGGGGCGACAGTCAAACAGTTGAATACTGATGGGATGTTCGTCAGGATCGACTTCCATAATTTGGGGAACTTCTTTAAGATGTTGCAAACTGGAGGCTTGCACCATCTCGGTATAGGTCATGGACTCTGGGGCGTAGCGGCGCACGAGCCGCCGGAAGACTAAGTCCGTGACGCCGGACAGGGGCGATTGAAACACGCGGCTGTTGACTTCTACGTTGCCGATTTTCAGCGGTGTTGAAAGGCGTTTCATCATGGGTCGTTGGGTTGTTAGGGAACAGGAAAGGCGCTAGAGGTCGGGTGTGTGACGCGGGCAGCCAATGAGGGCGAGGTTCGGTCAATGTGGTATTACCGCGTCATGCACCGCCCCCATCTCATCACCTCATTGTCACCTCACTTCTGCTCGACAGTCTCGCAGCCAGTTGCGAATTCCCGAGGCGATCGCGCTACTGCTGGTTTCTCGGGGTGGGGTGACGATGTTATCGCTGGCGGTGTCGAGACTTGAAAATATGGTTACGAGCCACCAATCTCCATTTTCGGCTTGGGTGAGAAATAGCCAGTGGAAATGTTGCAGGTGGTGGATTCGGTTCGGTGTGTACGTCCGCTCTAAGGTGGTGATAAAGACTTGATGGACGTTCTCGGGTGGGGTGCGATCGAGTTCGATTTCCTGAAATTCCGGACGCCCCACCACAATGACTGTACTGTGAGGGTCGTCGGTCCCTCGCGATCGCGCGGTGACGCGGTTGATATAACCGGGAAGTTCGGGCAACATTCGATCGATCAGCGGTTCGAGGTCTCTCGGACAGCTAGTCTCGGCTAGGGTTCGATCGCCTGAAAGGAATAGGGCCGCCAGGACGCCGAGAAGTTCGATCGACCCGCGCCAGCGTCTTGATTTCACAATCAACGGTGCGATAGGCTACGCTCTATTATTGCCAGAATCGCTCTTTTCTTGAACCCAATCCCCGTTCTCTCCCCTTCGTCCCCTGCAACGGCTTCTTTATTGTATATTTTTAAAACAAAAACATTGACAAACTCTAGATTTTGTGATATGGACTGCATTCAAATCTCAAATTTACGCTGTTACGGATATACGGGATTTTTACCGGAAGAGCAGGTATTAGGGCAGTGGTGGGAACTGGATTTGACGCTGTGGGTGGATTTAGCCGCCGCCGGAAAGAGCGATCGCATTGAAGACACCCTGGACTATCGCGGGGCGATCGAATCGATTCAAAACATCATAAAAACGCAAAAATACGCCCTCATCGAGCGTTTAGCGGAAGTTATCGCCGAAGAATTACTCAATAGCGATCGTCTCGAACGAGTGCGCGTGCGTCTGACGAAACCCGCCGCGCCGATTCCCGATTTCAGTGGAAGAATTACGGTAGACATTACCCGTCCTCAAGAGCCTGAAGAGATAATTTAAGGAGGGGACAACGACGACCGGGTTGAAAAAACTCTGGATGGCTAAAGGCGGTATGCACCCTGACGTTAACCTGTTCTCGAGAGAAGTGCCGTGACTCCCCATGAATTTGAGTATCTCATTCGCAAAACCATCGTCTACCTAGAATTTCACGACGACGACTCGGCGAAACGGCTGGTTTCGGAGTGGAAACAAATGCTCGATCGCGTTCGACAACTCAAACAGAACAGTTCGAGGGGCGATCGCTAACAGGGAACCGACTGCGGCTGAGATTCTGTCTGACGCTCCAATAACTCTCGCGATTCCTGGCGAACTCGTCCCTGCATCGCAGCCCGTTGCAGTTCCACGAACGCTTGAAAATCTTCGAGATCGTATTTTTGCGCCAGACGCTGGCGCAGTTGCTCTTCGGCTTCCACCGAAAGATACCCGGTTTTGAGTGCTTCGCGAACGAGATCGCGAATTGAAATGGTAGGTCGGTTCAAAATCGTCAATCCTAATAACTCGTTAAAGTCTAATCTCAGTATCTGAGTTTCCGAGCGTTCGCGACGTGACGCGATCCCGAATTGCACCGTGAGATTTAGGGGGAATTTTAGCGATCGAGACCTAAACATTTTGTGATTTCGATCGCCGTTCGATCTGTTTATTACGAAGTATTGCCGAAGAGCATACCTTTATTTACTTTTCTTTCGGTGACGATTCGTCATCGCCCTCCGAATCAGTAGTCTCCTGTGGTTTCTCGGCCTCAGCCTTGTCGGATTTTTCCGCGACTTCCTCAGCCAGAGGAATTTCAGCCGTTTTCGCTTCGGCAGTCTCCGCATCCGGTTCCGACGGTTCGGCGGCGTCGGGGGTCTCGGATTCAGATACTTCGGTCACTGACGCTTCAACAGTATCCTCGGGTTCCGCAACTTCTGGGATCGATCGTTCAGTTTCAGAAGTGTCTGGACCTTGCTCTTCCTCCACCGACGCTTCAACCGTCGAATCGGCCGAAACCTCCTCCATCTCGGGTTCGGTATCCGAACTGTCCGCCATCGAGGAGTCGTTCTCCGAAGTCTCTGGCGAATCTGGCGAAGTCTCTGGAGAAGCCTCTGGAGAAGCCTCTGGAGAAGCCTCCTCATCAACCTCCATCTCTAATTCTTCTTCCTCCGCCGACGGAGTAGGCGATCGATCCCCACTCGGTTCGGGACTCGGTTGAGGCGCAGGCGGTTGAGACGGCTCTGGCTTGACGCGGCTAAACAAACTCCCGATTTTTCCGAACAGTCCTTGTTTGGGCTGACTCGCCGCAGAAGTCGGCGTTTGGGAGGTTTCCGCTTCAGGTTCGGCAGTTTCTGTTTCACCCGGCTCTTCCTCCGTCGCCGTCGCCTCTTCAGATTTCGGTTCTCGCGCGTCCTCGTCCGTCGCTTCCGGCGTTGCCGTGGCGTCGGGGGTTTCCGGCATCGCTACCCTTTCCTCAACATCCTCCTCAGCGGCTTTCTCGGCGGCGTCCTCAAGCGCCTCCTCCACCGCTTCCTCAGCAGCAACTTCCTCAACAACTTCCTCAGCAACTTCCTCGGCGATATCTTGCACCGTTTCAGCTTCAGCCGAAGCCGCTTCTTCCTTAGTCTCCTCCGTCTGCGGCGTTGTCGCCGGAGGCGCGTCTCGCGAAAGCAGTTCCGACGCTTTTTCCTCCAAAGCGTCCGTCGGCGTTTGCTGTTCTCGGGGCGTCACGTCCCGGCGCAGTCGCAGCGTCTGCCACCCCAACCAACCGATGAGGGCGACACTGGCCGTTTGACCGAGTAACACCGCCCCCGTGAAGCGTCCGGCGGCAAACCACAACACCAGCGCGTAGAAGAATCCTACGCCACTCCAGACGAAATCTCCCTTTCGGTAGACCTCTGGAAAAAAGAAAGCTGCCATAAAGAGAATAAAGCTGCCCAAACCAACGGCAACAGCAAGCAGATAGGCAAGCATTACGTCGTTAACCCCTAAATCTCTCTACTGCCTTATTCTACAGGTCAGATGGAATTGACAATTGATAATTGACAATTGATAACAGAGAAGCGTCTTTCCCTCTCCCCCTCTCCCAATCTCCCTCTCTCCCACTCTTAACATCTTCTTCCCCAACTTCTGAGAGGGATCGGGCTACTCTGAACAAAGAATCGAACGATCGAAGCATCGAAACATCCCAAACAGTCGAGTTGAAACGATATATATGGCTTTACAGAATTTTGGCGTCATCGGTCTCGCCGTGATGGGTGAAAACCTGGCGCTGAACGTCGAGCGCAATGGCTTTTCCGTCGCCGTCTACAACCGCACGACCGAGAAAACGACGGCGTTTATGGAAAACCGCGCCCAAGGTAAGAACGTTAAACCCGCCCACAGTCTCGAGGAATTCGTCGCGTCCCTCGAACGTCCCCGGAAAATTTTGCTGATGGTGAAGGCGGGAAAACCCGTCGATGCGGTCATCGACCAACTCAAACCGCTTCTGGAACCGGGGGATATGATTATTGACGGCGGAAACTCCCTCTATGAAGATACCGATCGCCGCGTGGCGGATTTAGAAGCGGCAGGGTTGCGCTTCATCGGAATGGGTGTCAGCGGCGGTGAAGAAGGCGCTCTCAACGGCCCCAGTTTGATGCCGGGGGGAACGCGGGAGGCTTACGAGGCGATCGAACCCATCGTCACGAAAATCGCCGCCCAAGTTGATGACGGCCCCTGTGTCACCTACATTGGTCCGAAAGGGGCGGGACATTACGTCAAGATGGTTCACAACGGCATTGAATATGGCGATATGCAGCTGATTGCCGAAGCCTACGACCTCTTGAAAAACGTTCTGGGGTTGACGAACGAGCAGCTTCAGGAGGTTTTCGCGGAATGGGACGAGACGGAAGAACTCGATTCGTTCTTAGTGGAGATTACCGCCAATATTTTCAAGAAAAAGGACGATATGGGCGATGGTTTCCTCGTCGATAAGATTCTGGACGCGGCGGGACAGAAAGGGACGGGACGCTGGACGGTGGTGAGTTCTTTGGAACTCGGCGTACCGATTCCCACGATTGCGGCGGCGGTAAACGCTCGCGTGATGTCGGCGTATAAGGACGAACGGATGGCGGCGGCGAAGGAACTGGCGGGCCCTGGCGGGAAGTTCGACGGCGACACGCAAGGGTTTATTAATAAGGTGCGGGATGCGCTGTACTGCTCGAAAATGTGTTCTTACGCGCAAGGGATGGCGCTGTTAGGTACGGCGTCTCAGGAGTTTGAATACAAGCTCGATTTGGGGGAAATCGCCCGGATTTGGAAAGGGGGTTGTATTATCAAGGCGGGATTTTTGAATAAAATCAAGCACGCTTTTGATGAGAATCCCAATTTGGCGAATTTGCTGTTGGCGCCGGAGTTCAAACAAACGATTCTCGATCGCCAAGGGGCGTGGCGGGACGTTTTGATTACGGCGAACGGCTTGGGAATTCCGGTTCCGGCGTTTAGCGCCTCTCTGGATTATTTTGATAGTTATCGCCGCGCGCGGCTTCCGCAAAACCTCACGCAAGCGCAACGGGATTATTTTGGCGCTCATACTTACGAACGCACGGACAAGCCCCGTGGCCAGTTTTTCCATGCTGAGTGGTTTTAAGTGCTAAACGTCTGATTTTTTCGAGTTTTTCCTGTGGTGACTTTTCCGGTTTCTTTTGAGAAGCCGGTTTTTTTTGGGTTGGAGGGGATGGGCGCGATATGGGCGATCGATCCCTCAATCGGAAGAGTTTTGGGGTGTGGTTCGATCGCCTATCTCTTTCAGCGGATGGAGTTATAATTGTCTGAAAATTTCTAACTTTAAGACAGAGCGGGTTGAGGAAAATCGATCGAGCAAAACGTCTCAATCCCTGAAATCAAAGGATTGTATAGACTTTGTTTAACGTTTCGATCGCATCGCCACGAATTTATTTTCTAACCTTTTTGCCGAGTTTTTGTTGATAACCCCAAAGGAGATTTATGAAACCGTTAATTCCATTGGCAAGCGCCGTATCGATCGCCGCGATCGCCGTCGGTTTACCCGGCGACACCACCGCCGAAACTCTGCGTTCTCAGCGCAATGTTCAACAAAGTTCTCAAGCCAATAACGCCATTGTTGCCGCGTTACCGGACATTCCCCCCGAAGGGTCGATCGAATACGATCGCTACACCAACCCTCGCTTTAACTACGAACTCCAATATCCCGAAAACCTGCTGTCTCCCCAAGACCCCCCAGAAAACGCAGACGGTCGCCTGTTCTCATCTCGCAACGGTAACATCGTCTTGAGCGTATGGGGATCTCACAATATCAGCGATCGCAGCATAGCCGAACTCTACCAAGCGGAACTCGAAGGCGAACCTCGGAATATTACTTACCAAGAACAGGGAGATGATTGGTTTGTAATTTCAGGTTACGAAGGGGACGATCTTGTATTTTACACGAAAAAAATACTCGTCCCAGGAAACGCCCCCAACGTTGAAAATATCGTCACCTTAAACTTCACTTACGATCGCACCCTACAGCCAGAATTCGATGCTGTGGTGGCGCAAGTATCGAACTCTCTGGAAGTCTTAGATTCCCAACCCGGAGACGAAGACTATCCCGTGTCGGCATTTTTCCCCGATTCCTCGCAACAAGCCTTTGACGCAGTAGAACCGGTGACTCGGATTTCGGAAACCTCGGGAGTCGCGCGATTCGCCATTGAAGAACTCATCGACGGGCCGACTCCCAACGAACGAGAACGAGGTTTGTATTCTCCTATTTCGTTTGAAGGTTCCTCCACCTGCGAATACGGACAGGACTTTAAAATTTCTGTCAACGATGGCGATGCGAGATTGCAGTTCTGTCGCGATCTCGACCTTGGCGGCGTCGGCGATACTGCGCCTTTGATGGCGGCGGTAGAACGGGCGCTACGTCAGTTTTCCACAGTTTCAGAAGTTACAGTTCTCAACCAAAACGGTAACTGCGTTGCCGATTATCGCGGGACGAACGAGTGTTTGCGGGATTAATTTTTTGAATGCCAAAATATCCTAAATCTCGAACCTCAGTTTTTCTCAAAAAACTGGGGTTTTTCTGTGCAGCGTGACCAACGAGGGTCAGCGTCGGGTAGTTCACGATTCCTCTACGTAACTCGAGGCTTGTAAGCGAAACATCTGGGCGTAAAGTCCGTTATTTTGCATCAATTCTTCGTGATTTCCCACTTCCACGATGCGGCTGTTGTCCAGGACGACAATGCGATCGGCCATGCGGACGGTGGAAAAGCGGTGACTGACGAAAAACGTCATTTTTCCTGATGTCAAACGGCGAAATCTTTGAAACAATTCTGCTTCGGCGATCGCATCTAACGCCGCTGTGGGTTCGTCGAGAATCAAAATCGAGGCGGAACTCATAAACGCCCGCGCCATACCGATTTTTTGCCACTGTCCCCCGGATAAATCGGTACCGCCAGCAAAGATTTTTCCTAAAATCGTGTCGTAACCCCGTTCTAAGGAGTTGATGACTTCTGTAGCCCCCCCGTCGGCGGTGGCTTGTTGGATGCGATCGAGATCGTCCCGTTTCGACAAATCCCCAAAGCCGATGTTGTCTTGGGCGGTGAGGCTATACCGGGCGAAGTCTTGGAAAATTACGCCGATGTTTTGGCGCAAGTCTTCTAGGGAAAATCGATCGATCCCGATCCCGTCGATCGTAATCTCTCCCTCACTGACATCGTACAACCGCGTAATCAGCTTCAACAGCGTCGTTTTCCCCGCCCCGTTCACCCCCACCAGGGCGATGCTTTCCCCCGGTTTCACGGTCAAATTCAGGTGTTGCAGGGTGGGTTTGGCGGCTTCGGGATAGGTAAAGCTGACGTTTCGCAGTTCTAATCCCTCTCGGACGGGATGCGGAAACGGCGCGGGTTCGGGGGAATCGATGACTTGCGGTTGGAGGCTGAGAAACTCGAAATATTGGGAAACGTAAAGGTTATATTCGTAGGTTTGGGCGATGCTTTGCAAAATCTGCTGTAACACCGATTGCGCTTGGGCAAACGCCCCGGAATACATGGTAAAGTCGCCGATGGAAATTCTGCCCTGTACTGTGCGGGCGATCGTCCAACCGTAAGCGCCGTAATAGCCCAAATTGGCGAAGGTTCCGGCAAATCCGCGCACGGTGGCGAAACGTCGGGCCAGGTGGGCCGACTGGCGGTTGAATTTCGATCGAATCGCCGTCCACTGATTCAACAGGTATTCCCCTAAGCGAAACAGCCGCACTTCTTTGGCGAAGGCGTTTTGCGTCAAGACTCGCTGTAAATAATCCGCCCGTCGCCCGGCTTGGGTTTGCGATCGAGACAGCCAAAATCGACGCCCGGAAAAGCGCACGCTAACCCACAAGGCGGGGGCGGACGTCAACAACAGCAACACCATCACCAGGGGGCTGAAACTCAGCAGCAGGGCGATGGAACTGAGGAAACTCACGGTTTGTCCTAACAAATTCGTCAGGGTTCCTAGAATCCGCACGGGGTAATCGCTTCCGCTTTGTTGCGCCCGACTCAGGGTATCGTGAAATTCGGGAAGTTCGTAATGAGATAAATCGAGCCGAATCGCTTGCTGGATGAGGACTTGGTTGGCGTAAATGGAAAAGCGATCTTTGAGAACTTGCAGGCTGTAGGCGTTGAGTTGGTTGGTGATTTCGGACAGGGTACTAACGCCGAAACGCAATCCCACGAGACCGAAAATTATCGTCCATTCGATTTCAGTTTGTCCGATGCTGGCGACGATTCGATCGACCACCAATTTCGTCACGTAGAGTTCGGTGACGGGTAACACCCCCCGCACGAGGGTAATGCTGACGGAAGCGAGAAGATAGCCAGGGGCGGCGTTCCACACCAGTTTCACCAGTCGCGGCGTATTCGCCAATACGCTGAAAAAGCGCGTGCGGAGGTTTTTGGGTTTGGGGGGTGGCGGTGTCGTGGCTTCGGGACGGCGTTTTGGAGACATTGAAGAAAGTGCAGGCGATCGCGTCGGACAATATCTCAGCTTAACGGGAATTTTCCTGCGGCTGAATCTCTGAATTTTTCGGGCTAAAATCGAGATATCGTTCTTCTTCGATGTTTCGGGTGACGTTTGTATGTCTGACTCGTCTTCGATTGACCCCGAGGAAATTCGCACTTGGCAAGCCAAAATCCAACAGGCGAACCGAAATAATTTATTGTGTCATTGCCAAGTTTGCGATCGCGAATGGGTTTCGTCTCGTCCGGAACCCTGTTCCTGTGGCAGTCGCCAAGTGGAATCCATCGCCTGTTGGCAGTTTCCTGACGGCTGAGGCGATCGATTTCCCTGACTTTCTCAAGCATCTCTCTCAAATACAGGGTTTCAAAATACAGTTCCACAATACAGGGTGCATCGAATCTAATTCTCAACTGTCAATTTCTCACCCTTCAATTTGTCAAATACAGGGCGCGGGAAATTCTTTTAATTCGTCATGTTCGACCCAACAGTTGCCTCGTCCGAGGCGATCGATCGCACGCTGCTGATTGTGGACGGATCGATCGTCGATCGCCAAACTCTCCTCTCCGGCATCGATCCCCGTCTCGAAACCGTCGTTCTCGACAGGACTACCAACGGACTCCAACAAATTTCTGAGGTTCTCGCCCCACGAAACGACCTCGACGCCGTTCACCTCATCACCCACGGCGACGCCGGACGCCTCCAACTGGGGAACACTGTCCTCGATGCAGACAACCTCGACGAATCCGCCGATCTCCTCACAGAATGGGGAAACGCCCTCGATACTAACGGCGACATTCTCCTCTACGGCTGTAACGTCGGTGCCGGAAACCTTGGCCGGGCTTTCGTTGCAGAATTTGCCAGCCTCACGAACGCCGACGTTGCCGCATCGGACGATTTAACCGGGTACGGCGGCGATTGGGATTTAGAAGTTGGCTGGGGAGATATCGAGGCGGCGGTGCCGATCGATCTCGCCACCCAAAACAGCTATCGCCACAGTTTCGCCACGATTCCCGTTCCCGCTGGAGACACAACCGCCCTCATCGACGCCATCGAACTCGCCAACAGCACTCCGGAAGACGACACCCTTCAACTCGGTGGCGGAACCTACAGCTTCACCACCCCCAACAACAGTACAGGAGGAAACGGCGATAACGCCCTTCCCTCCATCGTCAGCGTTGACGTAGGCGGAACCCTCACCATCGAGGGCAACGACGCCACCCTCGAACGAAGTAGTAGCGAAGATTTCCGCCTGTTTCACATCCTCAACGACGGCAATCTCACCCTCAACGATCTAACTTTGCGCGGTGGTTTTTCCTCTAGCACCTTAGACGGCGGCGGGGCGCTGTTCAATCGCGGTACAGTGACGCTGGAAAACGTCACGATGACGGGAAACCAGTCGGAAAGCTTTGGTGGCGCCATCGAAAACGCGGCGGGTGCGACGTTGTTCGTCGAAGACAGTCGGTTTCTTCGCAACTTCGCCAATAGCGGCGGTGCCATTTTCAACCGAGGAAGCGCCGAGATTTCCAACAGTCTGCTTGAAGACAATCAGGCATTAAACGGCGGCGGAATTGCCGACTTCGGGGCAACGTTGCGCCTGTCGAACAGCCAAATTTCGGACAACTTCGCCGGTTTTTTCGGAGGGGGGATTTCTAGCGAGACGGGTAGCAATATTGAGATTTTCAGCAGTTCGATCGTTGGCAACGAAACGCAAGAGAGTGGCGGCGGAATCTATATTCAGTCGGGATTGCTGCAACTGGTAAACAGTACCGTCTCGAACAACCGCGTTCTCGGTGTGGAATCTAGCGGTGGTGGCTTGTATACCTTTGGGAGTACGGTGGAAATCGCCAACAGTACCATCGTTGAGAACGAAGCCTTTAGTTTAGGTGGGGGAATCCTTTTCGATGAAAGCCTTTCGATGGCCAACTCAATCCTGGCCAACAACCGCACCAGCGACGCTGACGAGGATATCTCGACGTTTTCCATCCCTCTTACCGATATCAGTCAGGGATTCAACCTCGTCGGCGTCGATCCTGACGATCTTTTTAATGCCCCAGGAGATATCGCCGGAAGTTCGATCGCTCCCCTCGATCCCCGTTTGAGTCCTCTACAAGACAACGGCGGCGCGACACTGACTTATCTTCCCCTCAACGACAGCCCCGCCATCGATGCCGGAAACATCGAGTTAACAGTCGGTTCGGCGACTTCCCAACCCCTTCTCGTCGATCAGCGGGGATTTCCTCGGTTGGCTGGGGAAGCGATGGATATCGGGGCGGTGGAAGTGCAAGTTAGCGGCGCGATCGCCCTCGTGGAATCGGCGGGAAACACCCGCGTCCGCAGCGGTTACGGCTTCGACACCTACGAAATTTGGCTGACGTTTCCCCCGTCTGAAGACGTAACTGTGCAACTTGCGGCGGATAGTCTCAGCTTGGATTCGTCGCAACTGACGTTTACGCCAGACAACTGGAACGTCCCCCAACCGGTAACGGTGACAGCACCCTTAGACACGGCGGCGGGAACTTTCGCCATCACGCACACTGTCACCAGCGAGGATTTCGCCTTCGATGGCTTGTCTCTCGAGGATGTCTCCGTTACCGTCACCCATCCGACGACTGTTCCGGGGGACGACATCGCCCTCGATGAAGCTTCTCTGGGGGCATTTAGCGAAGGTGACGACGTTATTGAAGGAAGTCGCGGCCGAGATGATTTGTATCTCCGTGAGGGACATGATGCGGCTTTTGGGTATGGGGAGAGCGATCGACTCTACGGCGGCGATGAAGACGACTATCTCAACGGCGGCGCAGCCACAGACTACCTCAACGGCGGTAACGGAAACGACGACTTAGACGGGGATTCTGGGGTTGACGTTCTCTTTGGCGGCGACGGAAGCGATCGACTGCGAGGGGGAACGGAGATGGATTTCCTCTTCGGCGGCCTCGGCGACGACGAGTTAATTGGCGGTGAGGGTAGCGATGTCTTGACTGGCGGTGAGGGAAACGATGTGTTTGTCCTCGAACGCAACGGCGCCGTGGATACGATTCAGGATTTCGAGGTGTTACAGGACAAACTCAGTTTGACCAACGGCTTGACTTTTGCGGATTTGGAATTCGTCCGACAAATTGGCGAAAATTCGCAACCGGAAACTCTCGTGCGCGATGGGGTGACGGGGGAGTCGATCGCTATTTTAGTCGGAATCAATCCTTCGTTTTTGTCGGAAATTGACTTTATTCAGTAGGTTTTATTTCGCAAAATCCAAGGTTTTAGGGTATTTTTCTCGCCAAAAATAAACAAAGAACAGAGGATTTGTTTCTCTAAAATTTCGTTTTTTTAAACCCGTTTTTTAAAACCTTTTTGGGCGATGTTTTTCGTAATATTGTTGGTGTTCTTCTTCGGCTAAATAATAGTCTTTTGCGGGTTCGATAAACGTGACGATATTTCTCTCGGATTTTTTAGATTGTTGTAATTTTAATTTCGATTTTCGAGCAACTTTTTCCTGTTCTGGCGTGTGGTAAAAAATAATCGATCGATATTGGTCGCCGCGATCGGGACCTTGACGGTTTAACGAAGTGGGATCGTGAATCTCCCAAAAAACATTCAACAATTCTTCATAAGACACGATATCCGGGTCGTATTCAACCTGAGTGACTTCCGCGTGTCCCGTAATCCGGGCGCAAACGTCCAAATAAGAGGGATTTGGGAAATCTCCCCCCATATAACCCACAGAAGTCGAAACAACGCCGTCAACGCGACGAAATGCCGCTTCAACGCCCCAAAAACAGCCCGCTCCAAACGTGGCAATTTCAGTCATAATCTCCTCACTCGGGCATGGCTTCCAGTCCTTTGGCGATCGTATACCCTGCTATCGCCAACAGCAAGAGTCGAAACAGCAAATTCACCCAACGTTCGGGCAATTTCGGTAACACCCGCGTTCCCAACTGAGCGCCCAAAATCCCGCCAACTCCCAGACAAACACCTTGCAACCACAAAACGTTTCCTTGAATTCCGTGGCGCACCAATCCCGAAATTGCAATTAAAACGATCGCCCCCAAACTCGTCCGAACCGCCAGTTTAATCGGCGACTGTAACAGCAGCATTTGCAAGGGAACCATCACCGCCCCGCCGCCGACGCCGAACAATCCCGACAGCAACCCCGCTAAACCGCCAATTCCTACCGTTTTGACGTGAAAATTGTTTTGAGACGAAACCGCCTCAGACTTTTGCTTCGCCAGTTGGCGTCGCAACCCCATCAAATAAATCACCGCCAGTTGCAACACCGCAAAGCAAAACGCCAAAACTGCACCGGGAAGCTGGCTTCCCAACCAAGCCCCCACCTGCGCCAGCGGAATTCCCCCCAACGCCAGCCCCAGCGACGCTGTGGGATTCAAATCGCCAGTTCGCCAATTTCGCAAACTTCCCGAAGTGGCGCTGAGAACTACGCCGACTAAACTCGTCGCCGTCGCTTGCAGAATCGTCAAGCCTCCCACCATCAACGCGGGAACCATCAGCAAGCCGCCGCCAATTCCCAGCACACCCGCCGCGACTCCTGTAACAACGCCCACCAGCAGCAACGAAAGCAGTTCGATCGACATAGATTAAATATAGATATAGATGAAGCTGAACGCACCAAAGTCCATCATCTCACCATCCCTTCATCTCATCATCCCCTCATCCCCTCCCCCGACGCCGCGCGAAATACCTGTTCGGCGAAAGCAGGGTTTTCCGCCATGCGTTGGAACAATTTCGGCATCTCTCGATAGTGCTTTTTCAGGAATTCCTCGTATCGCTGCGGCGTGCGTCCCGCTAGAAACACCAGAGATTCTTCGTCTAACTGCAATTCCTGCGCGATCGATCGAATTACCTCCTCTTTCGCCGCGTAATCGGCTCGATCGTTCTCTAACTTCGATAAATACGTGAAATCCACCCGCAGCGTTTTCGCTAAATCTCGCTGAGACAAGCCGCGATTCATGCGGGCTTCCCGAATGACGCTTCCAAAGCTCTCTTTCACGGTCAGTTCCTCTGCTATACAACTCGAGATCCCCCGTTCAAATTGGGTCGAACCTCGATCCTACGCGCATTCTAGCGAATACTTGACAAAAAAATCAACAGCGGTTACAGTGAATTTAGTTGATTAAAAAATCAACTCACGCGAGAACGACGCAGCAGACAGTCAGGTCAGACGTTCTCACCGCGCCTGGCCTGACTTTTCCAAAACATCCTGCGTCGATACCAACCTTTCCCAAACGGAGGTTTCCAACCGTGACTCAAGCGTCTTTCGACAACAAATCCCTGTTACTCCAACAATTCCAAGAGGTTCTCGCCGAACGCAAGCGTCAGGAGTACCGTGTCGCCACCAAAGAAGAGGAAGCCGAAACCCAGAAAAACCGAGAACTTCTCGAAATCGCCTCCACCTACACCCCCGACAGCATCGTTCGCGGCTTTGCGGACTTACAACTGGAGTTCGACACCACCGTTACCAGCCTCGCCGAACGCCTCGAAACCGAAGCCAAGAAACTGGACGAACTTCGCAAATCCATCGATATCGAGAGCGACAACCTGCAAAAACTGCAAAAAATCGGAATTGTCGCCGACGCGCTGCACCTGCTTCGCCGAGAACACCAAGAACAACGCCGCGCCTTGGAAGACACCCTGTCGCGTCAGCAGGAAGCCTTGGAAAAAGAGCGCACTCAAACCCGCAAATCCTGGGAGAAAGAACAGCAAGCGTTCGAGACGCAGGTGGCGGAAACCGAGGCGACAGTGCAGAAACAGCGGGAACAGGAAGCGGCTGACTTCCAATACGAGTTACAACGCCAGCGGAAAATTGACGCCGACGAGTACGAACGCCAGCGTCGGGAGTTGGAAGCGCAACTGGCGCAGCAAAACCGGGAAAAAGAGAAAGATTGGACGGAACGGGAGGCGTTTTTAAACGCACATCAAGAAGAGTTCGACGAGAAGAAACAGCGGGTTTCCACCTTCGAGGCGGAGTTGCAACAAGCATTTAACAAAGCCAAGGAAGACACCATCCGCGAGGTGAATCGCGAGGCGTCGGCGAAGGCGAGTTTAGTCGAGAAAGAATGGGAAGGGATACAGCGCGGTTACGAGGTAAAAATTGCCGCGTTAGAAACGACAATTCAACGTCAAGACGAGCAGATTGCCGAAATTTCGGCACAGTTACAAGCCGCCGCACAGCAATCTCGCGAGTTAGCGATTCAGGCGTTTGGCAGTCGTTCTTAATGTATTGAAGTTTTCTTGGATTCACGCCGTAGGTTGGGTGAAACGGAGTGAAGCCCAACATCTTAAACGTCTCGAAAAAGCCAATTCAAGATAAACCCAACATCCCCAATTTTCCGAATCTCGTCTTGTGTTGGGTTGCGGTTTTCTCCACCCAACCTACAGCCAATTTTCCAAATTTTCACGAATCGTCACATTTTTTGAGGTTAGAACTGTGGTCAATTCTCGCAATACAAAATCTGAAATTCTCTCGGCTTACAAAGAACTCCAAAAAGAGAAGAAAGCCTTAGAAGCCAAGCTGAAGCAATCAGCGAAATCTCAACCCACGCAAACCGCAACAGCGAAGGTGGAATCGACGCCCAAAAAATCCTCGGCGAAAACGGAAGAGGAACGGATGCAAGACACGATTTCTCAACTGATGGGGTTGAAGTTGGGATTTGGAAGTTCGGTGAGTCAACTTTCGGAAAAACTCACGCGGGAAGCCTCGAATTTGTCGGAGGTTCAAAGCCAGGTTTCTGAAGAGGTCGATCGACTGACACAACTGTACGATTTGTCTGATATTGACGACGACACGCTCGACCGTTTGATTCGGGAGTACGAGGAGACTAAAAAACAGTTTTCTGATGAATTTGAAACACTTAAAGAAACCTTAGAGCAAGCCTTTTTTGAAGAACGAGAGGCTTGGAAAAAAGAGCGGGAAGAGCGTGAAAAATTCGTCGCAGAACGCAATTTTAATTACGAGAAATTGCTGGAGCGCGACGAGCAAGAGTATCGCTACGATCGCGACTTGCTGCGGAAGACGGAGTTTGAGGAGTATCAGCAACAGCAAGAGGCGTTATATCGCCAACTCGAGGAAACTCGCCAACAGCAAGAGAAAGCTTGGGAAGAGCGGGAAAACGGACTTTCTGAGCGCGAGAAAGAGTTTGAAGAGGTGATGGCGAAAGTGGAAGCGTTCCCGGCGGATAAAGAGGCGAAAATTAAGCGCGGAAAAGAAGTTGGACGGAACATCGCGATCGCACAAACTAAGGCGAATGCAGAGTTACGTCAGAAAGAAATTGAAGGGGAGAAACAGCGGTACGAGTTGCAGGTTCAATCCTTGGAGCAAACGATTCGAGAGCGCGAAATTCGCATTGCCAATTTGACGAAGCAATTGGAAACTACTCTCAAACAAACGCAAGAGTTGGCGGTCAAAGCCATCGAGGGTGCGGCGAACGAGAAATCGCTGCAAGCGGTGAAGGATATTGCTCTGGAACAGGCGAAAAACCAGCAACGTGGGAAGTGATTGCGGTGACGGTTTAAATTCGGCTTGAATCGATTTTAATAGTCGAAATACTCAAGATAAAATCCCCGGCGTTTTGTAAATGCTGGGGATTTAGTGAAGACTTCTGGCCAACTGATGAGAAGTGCGTTGGGTTTCGCCATCGCTTCACTCAACCTACAGACTGTTCGCTTTTTGAAACTAGCTTATCACAAACGGATAGAGTATGACTTAAAGCCTTAGCCTTATTTTTGAGATTTTTCTGGGACGTTATATGATTTAATTAAAAAGA
This sequence comes from Baaleninema sp., assembly GCF_049974805.1. Taxonomy (NCBI): domain Bacteria; kingdom Bacillati; phylum Cyanobacteriota; class Cyanophyceae; order Oscillatoriales; family Oscillatoriaceae; genus Baaleninema; species Baaleninema sp. The sequence continues at coordinate 9,214 of NZ_JBNGCO010000032.1, read as the reverse complement.
AATTAAAAAAATAGAAAATCGTCACAATAAGTCTGTAAGCGAAGTTAAAATAGACCCGATTAGGTTGGGGAGAATGCCATCATAAAACTTAACAGAGTCAAAAGTGGAGAGAGCGATCGCTATGAGACCGCGCTCTCGACTGAAATGCCGAGGACGAGATCGGCTAGTATAAGGAGAGAGCAGGGAGCTTTCCAGCAGCGATCGAGTTAAAACCTCGCGTGACGTTAGCTTAGAAAAATTGGGAGTCAGATCGTTATGGCGATCGAAGACGAAGAACTGCAAGGCATCTTCAAAGAAGCGAGCGAAGACGAGTTAAGAAAGATTAAGAACGGGCTGACTCAATTAGAACAGAATCCCGAGGACGAGGAAATCCTCGAAGATTTACTGAGAAACGTTCATTCACTCAAAGGCAATGCGGGAATGCTGGGTCTGAAAGACCTGGCCATGCTAACGAACCAGTGGGAACAGGTTCTCGAGAGTCTCAAACAGGAAGAGTCGCTTCCCTTAGACGACCCGTTCGCGCGACTGCGCCAGGGTCTCGACGCCATCGAAAAACTGGTGACGGAAGCGATTACCGGGGAACCCTCTGGGGTGCAAACCTTCTACGTCTTGGCGAACCTCATGGGGGGAAACGCCGCGCCGCCGCCTTCTGAAAAGACGCCGTGCGAAACAGAAACGGTCGAACCGGACACCTCCGACGCTCCCTCCGCTGCTGAAGCGGCGCCGTCTCCCTCAGAACATCTCCCTTTGTCCGAAAGCGAGATTTACATCGAGGACGACGAACTCCGTCAAACCTTCCAAATCGCCAGCGAAGACCACCTGCAAAAACTGGATGACGGTTTGTTGCACCTCGAACAACATCCCGACGATCGCGATCGCCTCGAAGACGTACTGCGGGAAATGCACAGTCTCAAAGGAGACGCGGGGATGCTGGGGGTCGAATCCGTCGCGAAACTGTCTCACGTTTGGGAACAACAACTGGCACCGTTGAAAGAGGAGGCGATCAAGCTGTCGCCGCAACTGTTCGATCGCCTGTACCAGGGGTTAGACGCCATCCGTCAGTTCGTCAACGATGCCGTCAACGGTACCGTCAGCGAACTGTCCCTCGAAGCCGCCTGCGATGCACTGCTGGGGAAAGTGTCCGCCGAGGCTTCGCCGGCCGAGAAGCCTTCCCCCACGCCACGGACACTGTCGCCTTCGGCTTCCTTCACGACCCCCTACATCGAGGACGACGAACTCCGTCAAACCTTCAAAATCGCCAGCGAAGACCACTTACAACAACTGTACGACGGTCTGCTTCATCTCGAACAGCATTCCGACGATCGCGATCGCCTCAACGACCTTCTCCGCGAAATCCACAGTCTCAAAGGAGATGCGGGGATGCTGGGGGTCGAATCCGTAGCGCGACTGTCCCACGCCTGGGAACAACAAATCGTTCCCATCAAAGAAGAAAAACTCGAACTCACAGACGACCTGTGCGATCGCCTGTTTCGGGATCTCGACACCATCCGCCAACAGGTTAACAACGCCGTAACGCCTCCCCAAGACCGGGGGACGGAAGCCACCGCCGCCTCGAACCACACCGCCCCGGAGGCCGCCTCCGGCGAAAGCCTGTATATCGACGACGACGAACTCCGCGAAACCTTCCGCATCGCCTGCGACGACCACCTTCAAAAACTCGACGAAGGACTCCTGCACCTCGAACAACACCCAGCCGACGGAGATCGCCTGGACTTAGTCTTACGAGAAATTCACAGCATTAAAGGGGATGCGGGGATGTTAGGCATCGACAGCATCGCCCAACTGGCCCACGACTGGGAACAACAACTCGTACCGGTCAAAGAAGCCAAAGCCCAACTGACCTCCGAACTGTGCGATCGCCTCTACCAAGGCTTAGACGCCATTCGCCAAATGGTCAGCGAAGCCATCACCGGCCGTCCCAGCGCCATCGAACTCCAAGAGGCGATCGAGCAACTCCAAGGCGGACAACCGCCCTCGTCAGCCAATCCCGGCGGCAGCGCTTCCGATCCCCCCACACAGCCCCCCCGCCGTTCCTCCCACAACGGAAAGGCACCTGACGACAGCGACGGAAGCTATCGCATCGACACCATTCGCGTCACCACCCGCAACCTCGACGCCTTAATGACACAAGCCGGGGAACTGACGGTAACGAAAATCCGCATCGCCCATCGCCTGGCCGAAATCGAAGATATCGTCGCACTGTGGGAAGAGTGGAGTCGCGACACCAATGCCTCTCGCTTCCTCTGGGAAGAGTTACAAATTAACGGAAACGGCAACGGAACCCGTAACACCGCCCTGCGTCAGATGCAGTCGCTACAGCAACAGTCCCGCGAGCGACTCGAACGCATGGGAAGCCTCATCAACCACCTGCGCAACGCCATCGCCGAAGATACCGCGCGACTCGATACCATTGCCGACGAAATCGAAGACGGCGTGCGAACCCTGCGACTGCTGCCGCTTTCGACCATTTTCAACCTGTACCCCCGTTTAGTGCGAGACCTGGCTCGATCGCAAAACAAAGACGTACAACTCTCGATTTGGGGAGGGGAAACCCGCGCCGACAAGCGCATCCTCGAAGAAATGAAAGATCCCCTGACCCATATTATTCGCAACGCCATCGACCACGGTATCGAACCGCCCGAAGAGCGGCGGCGGATGGGGAAACCCGAACGGGCGACGGTGACGCTGCGGGGCTATCAAACTGCCAGTACCGTCGTCATCGAAGTATCCGACGACGGCCGGGGATTAGACATCGAGAAAATCAAGAAAACGGCCTTGAAAAACGGCGTCTGTCGCTCCGAAGACTTGGAGACGATGACGCCGAACCAGATTCAATCGTTGATTTTCATGCCCGGATTTTCCACTCGATCGTTCGTCACGGAAGTCTCCGGGCGCGGCGTGGGGTTAGACGTGGTGCGGGCCAACGTCGAACGGCTCAAAGGATCGATTCAAGTAGACTCCGAACCCGGAAAGGGCTGTACGATACGGTTGCATTTGGGGACGACTTTGGCCACCGCCCACGTGCTGCTGGTGGAGGTTAACGGACAGCCTTATGCCATCCCCGTGGAGTTCGTGCAAACCGCCTGTACCCTCGACGAAAGCGATATTTTCGCCATCGAGGGGCGAGAAACCGTACTGTACGACGATCGACCCATTTCCGTGGCCGAGTTAGCGAACTTGTTAGAACTTCCGGCCTCGCCGGAGAGCCGCGAACAGCCCAAGAAATCCCTATCCTGCATCGTTTTGAAAGTCGGAGACGATTGGTTGGGGGTCATCGTCGATCGACTCATCGACGAACAAGACGCCATCCTCAAGCCCCAAAGCAAGCTCCTGGCGAGGGTTCGCAACGTTTCCGGCGCGACGATTTTGGGAACCGGGGAAGTTTGCATCGTTCTCAATCCCGTGGATTTAGTGCAGTCGGTTCACAGCGGCCGCCGCTTGTCGGGATTGGTGACCGACACCGCCGCCGTTTCCGTCGGAGTCGAAGACACCAGCGGAGGCTCCCCCGAAGACCGCCGCCCAGCCGTTATCCTGTTAGTTGAAGATTCCATCACCACCCGCACTCAAGAAAAACGCATTCTGGAAGCGGCGGGCTACGAAGTGGTGACGGCGGTTGATGGCTTAGACGGGTATAACAAACTTCGCGCCCGGGAGTTCGACGCCGTGGTATCCGACATTCAAATGCCCAATCTCGACGGTCTCGAAATGACCGAACGGATTCGATCGCACCAGCAATACAGCGAATTGCCCATCGTCCTCGTCACCTCCCTGGCCACCGACGAAGACCGCCGTAAAGGGGCCGAAGCTGGCGCGAACGCCTATATCACAAAAAGCAGTTTTAATCAAGAAGTTTTAGTCGAAACCTTGAGGCGTTTAGTGTGATTTTTTAAAAGTCTGTATTGGAAAGACTCGGGGTCTTAAAAAACATCGTTTGGCTTTCAATAATGCCAAAAAAAATGTAAAATTTTAGGGTGGGTCAAGCCCCACCCTGCAAACTTTTTTTCAAACTTAAATTCCTTGGAAACACCGTTGAAACACCGTGAAAAACCTCATTAAAAACAAGCCTTTTTATTGCCCGTCGTTCGCTGCAAAAAATGCCTATTCGCGTTCTCGTCGCTGAAGATTCTCCCGTCGTCCAAATTGTCCTCAAACGCCTTTTTTCCGGGTGTAGCGATATCGAACTCGTCGCTATGGCTCGCACCGGAAAAGAAGCCTTAGACCTGCTGCCTCGGGTTAAACCCGACGTCGTCTGTACCGATCTCCATATGCCCGAAATGAACGGGTTAGAACTGACCGAGGAGATCATGTCCACCATGCCCCTTCCGATTTTGGTGTTGAGTGCTTCGGTACAAGCCGAAGATACCCAAAACGTCTTTCGGGTTCTCAACGCCGGGGCGGTGGACGTTTTACCCAAACCCATCGACAGTTCCGTGGGGAACTGGGACGATTTAAAACAAGAACTCCTCACCAAAATTCGCGTGTTGTCGGGGGTGGCGGTGTTTACCCACCGACGGCGAACGGCATCCGTCACGAAAACGCCGACCGTGACCCGCGAAGAACGTCTGCGATCCTATCAAGTGCTGGCCGTCGGTGCGTCTACGGGAGGTCCGCAAGCCTTGTTGTCGATTTTATCGACAATTCCTAAAAACTTTCCCGTTCCTATTGTCTGCGTCCAACATATCAGTCGGGGCTTTTTACAGGGGTTGGTGGCTTGGTTGAATTCCGAAACTCACATTACGGTCGAAATTGCCTCGGCCGGATCGATCGCCAAACCGGGAACCGCTTATTTTCCCCCAGAAGACAAACATTTAATATTCGATCGACCGGGACGGTTCGCCTATTCCGACGTACCGCCGCTGTCGGGACACCGTCCTTCAGTCACCGTATTGTTCGAGTCCGTCGCCCGCTGTTACGGTCGTCGCGCCGTAGGCGTATTGTTGACAGGAATGGGCAAAGACGGCGCCACGGGAATGTTAGAGATCGAACGGGCTGGCGGACTGACTGTCGCCCAAGACGAAGCCAGTAGCGTCGTGTTTGGAATGCCCAAAGAAGCCATCGCCCTCGGGGCGGCTCATTACGTTCTTCCCTTAAACGAAATTTCGCCGATGTTGCTCGAAAAAGTGTTTCGGTGAACTCAAAAAAAATAGAACCTCAAGCCTCAAGACTGCGATCGACGCGATCGACGACCCTTGAGATCGTCCTCAGACACTCGCATCGGTCCGAGATACTTCCGTAAATAGGGCGAAAACACTTCGTAAATCAGCGTGAGCGGTTTACCGTGATGCCAAAATAAATAATGACGTCCCCAAAACGGCCCCGTTTCCTCAAACGCCTCTGCCAACGCCGACGAACGACCGTAATACAACCCGCGAACGTCGCGATAGAGTTCCGCGTGAATGCGGGAGAGATTTTCCCAAATCGGCAGCGATCGATTTTGTAAATAATCGTCGATGTGGCTAGTCCCCCACCAAGACGCCGCGTAGGCCAACCGTTGACCCGAGGCCGTCCTCAACCAAACCTGTCGCCGCAGTCTCGGCGTGGGAATCTCGCCAATCAAAGACGGCGCCCCGTCGGTATCCGTCCCGATGGGCGACATATCGATGACATCCACTTCCGTGGGTTCTCCCGTTAACAATTTCAGGTGACGAGTGGGAGAACCATCTCCCAACAGCAGAATTTGCCAGGCTGGAGCCAGTTGCTGGTGGGGCAACCCCTCGCGAACGGCCGTTTCGTCACCTTGCCACAAGGGATCGAGGGCGCACCAAGGGCGAACCTCGGTGACGCGGTTGGGATGTTTGAAGGTCGCAGTCAATTTTCTTAACAGAACTTAACTAACTCCCCTTATCTTAACCTCGATCCCCGTTCTCCCCAGTTCCCGGTTCAATCTGAGTTAGGCTAGAAGTATATATCTTGTCAAAAACTATACCGTTTTATGGTTGCGCTGTTTCCCAGCGATAAAGCTTGTGACGCTCGGAACGATCGGTACGGCAGCGGATTGCACGGGCGAAAACCCAACGAACTCCTTTTGCCCTCATTTCCTCGTGCTTAATTCCTCGTCCTTAAACTGATGTTCGATTCCGATCGCGTCCGACAGTTCGTCCGACTCATCTCGCGTCAAACGGGGTTGTACGTTCGTCCCCAAGACGAACGCGGACTGCTCGAAAAACTGCGAGTTCGTATGAAGGCGTTGGGGATCTCGTCTCTCGAATCCTATTACCAACTCCTCGACGCCGCGCGTCCGGATGCTATTACCCCACCGAGCGATCGCTTGTGCAGCGATCGAGAATGGCGGGAACTGGTCAAACTCTTGGTGGTCACGGAGAGTTATTTTTTTCGCGATCGCGGCCAGTTCGACCTACTCCGCAGTCGTATTTTGCCCGAACTCATCGTCAAAAACCGCAACCTGGCCGCAAAAAAAGCCCAGGGTGCCAAACCGAGCCTCAAAATTTGGAGTGCCGCCTGCGCTTCGGGCGAAGAACCCTATTCCCTGGCGATTTTACTGCGGGAACTCCTCCACGACTTATACGAATGGAACCTCAAGATCGTCGGCACCGACATCAACGAAGCCGTCTTAGAACGCGCTCGACGGGGGGAATATAACCCCTGGTCGTTCCGCCAAGTCGAACCCCGTATCAAACAGCAATACTTCCAAGTTCGCGGCGATAAATACCATATCGACCCCCGAGTGCGGCAGATGGTACAGTTTCACCGCCTCAACCTCGTCCGTCACGACCTTCCCGACGCCGATCTCAGTCTCGATGCAGTGGATTTAATTCTCTGTCGCAACGTTTTTATCTACTTCGATCGAAACGCTGTCGATCGCGTCCTGCAAAAGTTTTACCGTACCCTGTCCCCCGGAGGGTATCTGATTGCCGCTCACGCCGAACTTCAGGGACAATCGACGCGACCCTTTCACACGCAACTGTTTCCCCAATCCGTCGTCTACCAGCGTTGCGATCGCGTCGAAGGGGACAGCATCGCCCGGGCCGATCGCGCCAACATCCTCGATCGATCTGCGTCACCCTCCCGTAACAGACAGGTCACGCCCAAACCGATCGTGCCGCTTCCGCCCCGTCGGGAGAGCGTTTCGCCCCCACCCCCGCCCCGGTCGCTGAGACCTCGGCGCGATCGCGAGAGCGCCAAGAAACTCTTTCGCGATCGCCCTTCCCACCCCTCTCCCGACGAAATCGCACCCGCCTGGACGCGAGCGATGGCCTGCTACCAACAACAGGACTACGCCGACGCCATTCGTCACGCCGAAGCCGTCCTGTCCGACGAACCGCGCCATCTCGACGCCTACACCCTCATCGCCCGCGCCTACGCCAACCTCGGCGACTACCAAAAAGCCACCTACTACTGCATGCAGGCTCTCGAAATCGACTCCCTAGCCGTCGCCCCTTACTACCTCCTGGCTTACCTGTGCGAACTGCAAGGCAAACCCGAACGCGCCAAAAGCTTCCTGAAAAAGATCGTCTACATCGACCCTCACGCCGCCCTGGCCTACCTCGAACTGGCGCAACTGTATCAAAGCGAAGGCGATCGACATCGCGCCCGTAAAATGCAAAGTACGGCGGTGGAAATCTTGCAAACCCTGCCCCCTCAAACCGTCGTCGATGCCGAACGACATTTGACCGCCGGGGAGTTGTTAAAACAAGTTCGCGGCCTGTCTCGATAACCCTTTCCCGCTGCGCCTCTTATGGAGACCTATCCTTACCTGCTCTTCGATCTCAACGAAACCCACTACGGACTGGACGCTCACCTAGTCCAAGAAGTCTTTTTTCTGCCGGAAGTGACTCCCATCGCCGAAGCCCCGCCCGATATCGTCGGCGTTCTCAACCTGCGGGGGGAGATCGTACCGATTATGGATCTCCACTTTCGCCTCAGTCGCAAATTCCGCCAGCGTCACGGCGTGCTTCGACGGGACTATCGACTCAGCGACAGCGTCATTATCGTGGAATGGAAAGGGTTTCGCCTGGGAATGGTGGTCGATCGCGTGCGGGAAGTCGTCAGCGTCGAAACCCAAGACATCACCTCCGAGTTGTCTTACGGCCGTGACAGTCACACCACACAACGTTTCGTCAAAGGCGTCGCCCAAGTGGAAACCGAACTCGTGGCGCTTCTCGACTGCCAAGCCGTGATACGGGACGCCCGCGATCGCGCCGCCAGCCAAGACACCAGCCCCGAAACCGAAGAATCAGACGCCTCGGAACCCGAAGAATCAGACCTTCCGGTATTTTGTCCCAACGCCACCCCCGAAGAGCGGGAAGTCTTTCGCCAACGGGCGGCCCAGTTACGGGTGATGACAGACGCCCAAGACGTACAAAATTTGGTGTCTTTGGCAGTCGTCGGACTGCACGGCGAGTATTTCGGCATCGACTTACAGATGGTGCGGGAGTTCGCCACCATTAACAACGTCACCCCCGTTCCCTGCTGTCCCCCTCGCATCGTGGGCAATATGAACTTACGGGGAGAAATTTTGACCCTCGTTGCGGTAGACGAACTGCTGAACCTCCCCAGCGTCGAGCGTCAGGCGAAAAAGGCGGTGGTGGTGCAAGTGGAGGATATCGTGGCAGGAATTGCCGTCGATGAGGTGTTCGACGTGGTTCAGGTGAATCCGTCGGAGATGTCGGCGATTCCCACGGCGGTACGGCGTACCGGAGATGAATATTTACGAGGCACTGCGCCCTATCAGGGTAAAGCGTTAACGGTTCTGGATATGCACAAGATTCTCACGAAGGGAGAATTGGTCGTTAACGAGGAACCTTGACCGAAACCTCGTCACGCACCGCACCCCATCACCCTCAGTGGCGTAGAAAACTTTTCGAGATCTGGGGTTGACAAAATACATATTTTATGTATTGGGGGGGCAGAGAGGGGGGAGACGAGGCGATGATGCGATCGAGGTGATGAGGTTATCAAAAAATTTGGGTCTAAAACCCCGTCCTTCTAGGACGGCTTTTGACAATCCTGTTTTTTTGTGCCAAGATTGTTCGTACAAGTGCCAGCTAAGCGACAATGCTTGTTCTCGAGTTCAAAGTAAAAGGCAAGCCCCACCAATACGCGGCGATTGACGAGGCGATCCGAACCGCACAGTTCGTTCGCAACAAGGCACTGCGCTATTGGATAGATAACCGAGGTTTGACGTTCTCCCCCGCCTGAAGGCAGGGGGATTCATCGTTCTACGAGTCTCCGT
>NZ_JBNGCO010000031.1:16477-43397 GCF_049974805.1 Baaleninema sp. | reverse complement strand
AAATGCTTTCTCTAAGAAGCTTTCGAGACTTGCCACCTTAAGTGACCCGTACCAGCATTTGCAGCTTTGACTGAGAGAATTTGCAGGAATTGACCCCATCCGGCATCATGGGTAGACTTCGCCATTCGCGTTCTGGTAATACCCTTGATATTGAGCGCTTCATGCCCAATGTGCTTTCCTTTGCTTAACAGCTTTTTAGCTGTCTTGTAATGGAAGTCTTTGCGCTGATTGGCAACTTTTTGGTGGGCTTTAGCAACTCGCTTAACCGCCTTTTGACGACGGTTTGACCCCTTCTTTTTGCGAGACAACGAGCGTTGCAGACGCGCCAATTTCTTCTGAGCTTTACGGTAATGTTGAGGAATTGGAACCTCGCTACCGTCATCCACGATCAGAAAAGACTTCAACCCCATATCAATCCCGATGGTGTTATCCAGGGTGGGCAATTCGGGGCTGAGTTCTGGCACTGTTGAATTTTGCAGTGACAGGGTGATGTAGTAACCATCAGCCTTCCTGGTAATTGTTGCAGTCTTGATTTTGAACCCATCGGGGATAGGACGGTGCAAAATTAGCTTGAGCCTACCCAGCTTGGGTAGCTGAATAAACTTGCCGTCTATATGCTCCGGCTTGATTGGATCGGGGAATCCCAGTGACCGATAGCGCCCTTGTCCTTTGAAGCGGGGCTTACCGCTTCGCTTGCCGTTGCCATTACCCTTGAGCCAGCGTTCAAACGTTTTATCTACCCGTGCCATCACATCTTGTAGGGTATGAGACGGTAGCCCCTTGTATTCAGGAAACAGCTTTTTGGTGTTAACCAGATCGCGCTTCTGCGAATAGAGATTGGGGCGGTCTTTCAACTCTGGTAAGTGGCAGATGAGCGGACAAGTATTAACGTCGCAGCGATTCTGCTCCCACCAGTTAAACCGCTCTGCCAGCCGATAGTTATATTGGCGACGACAACGCTCTAGCCACTCGTCAACAGTGGACTGCTGTTCAGTAGTTAAGCGTAGTCGGTACTGGTAGGATATTCGCATGATATTACTGTAGTGCAAAAGCTACTACATGACAATGGCTAAAACGATATTAAATGTTAGAGTTGAAGAATCGGAAATGGAGCTACTTAAACACTATTGCCAACAGTCAGGCAGAACACAAACAGATGTTGTCAGGGAGTTAATCAGATCTTTGGGGCGAAAGATTTCTGACTTTACATCCAAGTAGTTGCTTGTTTCCTCCATCCCATCCTTCCTCGCCTGCGGCATTGGTCGGATGGGTGTCGTCACCTCGTGCGCATTCTTCCCGACGCTCACCCTAACGGGTAGAGCGCGGGGCTGCTGCTGTTAAAGCTCACTCTCTCCACTCTTTGCACTTTACACTTCATTCTTACCTAGCCTAACGCCCTCAGTTCGAGTGAGACACTGAGGGCGTTAGAGTCGAAGGCGATCTGTGGAGGTGGCTTCGACAAAATCAATCAACAGTCCAGGGAACTTCTTCTTCCTCTTGCTCTTGTAGAACTTGCTCTTTACGGCGCTCGTAAATATTCGTAAACGGTTCCACGGGCGGGGCGAAAGCTCCGACGCTGTGCGCTCGCCGCTGTTCGGGAACGATGACGCGCTTGATGAGGAAGTCGATGGTTTGCTGCTTCACCCAACCGCGATCGACGATGACTTCCGAAAACTTCTTACCCGTAACCTTTTGGTCGTAAACAGCCACTTGAATTTGACCGGGGCTGAGCAATCCCGCTTCGAGTAAGTACGCACCGAGACGTTTATTTCCCAAGCGCGAAGTCGGTAAATTCCGTTTTCTCGTAAGTTGAGACGGGTTTCGATCGTACATTGCTAAACCTTTTTGATAACTTGCGCCCCTCACACTTCGATCGAGTCGAGGAGAATCGGTCGATTTAGGAGATTGCCCTGACTGACCAACCTTCCAGATGGCACGCATCTAATGGGTTTGGCTTGCCCTGCGGCGATCGCGTTTCTTTACAACGGCGACGCTGCGATTTACTCGAGTTGGATAGATGACCTTTAACGAACTGCGTCGAGATATATTTTGTGCAGTTTTAGTTATTAACTCATTATAGATCCTAAATCGTTGCGTAGATACACGCAAGCAGAATTGTAATATTTTTTAACAAAAACCGAAATAAATGCCAGTGCGATCGCCCTCTTACGAGGGTTTTAAGCTTAAGCCGTGAGGACGAGAGAGCCAAAACGAACGCCATAGGAGTCGATCGCGCGATCGCCCCGACAAACTGTCACGTTTTCGATTTGATTCAGTAGAATCACAGGCAAAGTCACCCGTCCGTTTCCGGCCGTCAGAGAGAATCCGAAACTCAAACAGCAGTTTCTCTGAACTCATCCCCCCGACCCCCCGGGACCCTAAGAAGACGTGGTGAAGACGTTGTACAACCTCCCTGAGTCCCTCTCCAAGTTACCCAAACTCCGATCGATCGTCCGGACGCAGGAGAAAAAAACCCCGTAGCGGTCGCTATACCACAGCTACGGGGACGATCGAACTCAGGTTTAAGCCAAATTTCCGATTAAACCGTCACGATATACGGCGAATCCACCGCCGGAAGATCCCATTTACCCGCCTCGCGCAACGCTTGATAGACCATAGCCACCACCTCAGCCCGAGTTGCATCGCGATCGGGATACAAGCGATCGAGATCGGGATAATTCACCACGAACTGCTTCTGCGTCGCCGTCGCCACCGCCGCTTCCGCCCAAGTCGGAACCTCATCGCGATCGTTATATCGATTCAACAAATCCGACGTTCCCCCAGACAAATCCTGACCGTTCACCAGAGACAACAACACCTGTAACCGCGTCACGTTCAATCCCGGTCCGAAAGTATTTTCCGAAAAGCCCGAAAGAAATCCACCTTGATAGACCTTTTGAATAGCATCGCGGGCCCAAAAGCCACTCGGGACATCTTGGAACGTCGTCGCAGTCCGTTTCGGACGGGGATCGAACGCCGTCGCCAACACCGCCGCATACTGGGCGCGAGTCATCTTAGCATCCGGGCGAAAACTGCCATCGGGGAAGCCGTTGATAATACCTTTCCCCGAAAGTCCCAAAATAAAATCCTTCGCCCAGTGATTCTCGATATCAGAAAACGACGGCGTCGGCGTCGAAGTGGGTTTCACAATATAAGGAGAATCGATGGCCGGTAAACTGCCCTCATTCACCAACGCTTGATAGACCATCACCGCCACCTCAGCCCGACTCGCTTGAGTCATGGGATTGAGTTTGAAAACATTAGGATAGTTGACCACAATTTCCGCATCCGTGGCGTTGGCCACCGCAGTAGCCGCCCAAGACGGCACTTGCGAGGCATCTTGGAAGAAAGAGAGAATATTGAGATTGCCGCCGCTGAGTTCCAAACCGCTGTTGAGGGCCAGCAGAACTTGCAGGCGGGTCACGTTTTGCCCTGGTCGGAAGGTATTGTTGGGGAAACCGGCGATAAAGCCCATGCGGGTCACTTCCGTAATGGCGTCGTATCCCCAGAAATCCGGCGGAACGTCGAGGAAGGTTTTAGCATCGTTTTTCAAGGGTCGATCGAACGCTTTCGCCAACAACGCCGCAAATCCCGCCCGAGTGATGGGGGCGTCCGGCTTAAACGTACCGTCTCCCATACCGCTAACCAATTGGCGATCGAACAACGCCTGAATAAACGGTTCGGCCCAATGTCCAGCGATATCCGTCAACTCCGTTGGGGCGGGGGTGGGAGTCGGCGTTGGCGTAGGTGTGGGCGTAGGTGTGGGCGTGGGTGTAGGTGTGGGCGTAGGTGTGGGCGTAGGTGTGGGCGTGGGCGTGGGCGTGGGCGTGGGCGTGGGGGTTCCGCCATCGACGGCCACAAACTCCACCAACCCTTCAACCTTCGTCGGATTGAGTTGGTTGCCCGCCGAAACAAACGTCAGAGACGTAGCGTTTTGTAAATCTTTCTTGCCGTTATTTTGAAAAACGTTGCCGCCGGGGTCTTGGGCTTTACCCAAATCAGGGAAGGCCGACGAAATAGCCGAAAGACCGTAATCCGTGTTGTTTTCGATAATGTTCCCCCGCAACACGGGACGGGCGTTATAGTTCAGCAGAACGCCGTAACGGTTTTCCAGAATGTGGTTGTTGGCAATCAACGGCGCCGAATCGTCCCCGACAGAAATGCCCGTTCCCGTATTTTGACAGGTGTTGTTGCGAATTTCCCCCTTCGCTTCCCCAAGGAACCAAACCCCGTAAGAATCGTTTTGGACGAACAGATTGTTTTCGATGAGGGGTTTGGCGGTTCCCGAGGCGCGGACGCCCTCTCGCTTGCATAATGTAAACGTACAGTTGGCGACAGTGGGATTGGTTGATTGAATCCAAACGCCCGTACCGCGCGTTTCCGTATTCGAGATTTTGACCCCTCGCAGTTCCGTATCGCTTTCCAGCCAAAGGGCGACGGGTTGCGGTCCGGCGTTAGTGGAAGCGGTACCGCTACCCGAGATGAGGATATCTTTGCCTTGATTGCCTTCGTTTCCGACGAGTTTGACGCCAGTGGGAACCGTCAGGGGGAAGGTTTCGCCACTGCTTTCGGTATAGCTGCCCGGTGCCAGTTGAACCGTCGTTCCCGATGCGGCTTGGCTGAAGGCGTGTTGGATGGTTTTAAAGGGTTGGGAGGCGCTTCCGTCGGAAGCGTCGTTTCCGGTATTGGGGTTGACGTAAAGTGTCGTCATAAATCGTCCTTGAGTGATAGGCTTCGAGATTGGCGTCGCCTGTCGCAGACAGGCGACGGCGCAATGGATTTATTGCTAGTCTAAAATCTAGATCGCACTTCGAGGCTAGATTTTTGATGTGTTTTAACGAAAATCCATCGGCGAACGGCAAATTCTTCGGCGGACTGCGCCATCGCCTTCGGGGAACGGAGTTCTTTCGCGACTCGATTTAACGGTCGCTCTGTTGTCAAGGTTAGGGGTTACTTCGAGTCAAGCTGGGCGACGATGTAATGAAGATGACGGTTCGCGAAAAAATTGCCTTTTATCTCGACGACTTGGAAAGTCCGTTGGGACAAGCGATTAATTTGACGATCGCTATTCTCATTTTAGTTTCATCGGGTATTTTTGTGGCGGAAACCTATCCCATTTCAGAGGGGGTTTTACAAGAGCTTGAAATTTTAGATGCGTCGATTTTAATTGTTTTTGCGATCGAATATATCGTTCGTTTTTCCGTGGCGGGCGATCGCGTTCGTTTTTTATTCAGTCCGCTGTCTTTAATCGACCTATTTGTTATTTTACCTTTTTTTCTCGGAATCAACAGTCATAGCTTTTTTTTAATGTTTCGCTGGTTCCGGATGTTGCGAATCGTCCGTTTCCTCAATGTCGATTTTTTTATATTTCGCATCGGTAGCGATGAAAAACTAGAAGAACGATTTATTTTATTTCGGATTTTACTGACTTTATTTATTATAATATTCGTCTTTTCAGGATTAATTTACCAAGTCGAGCATCCCATCAATCCCGAAATTTTCGATACCTTTCTCGACGCCTTGTATTTCGCCATCGTCACCATGACGACCGTGGGATTTGGCGATGTCATTCCCTTTTCCGAAGTCGGTCGCTTGCTAACGATTTTAATGATTTTAACGGGGGTCGCGTTAATCCCCTGGCAAGTGAGCGAACTCGTCGAACAACTGGTCAAAAGCGGCAATCGCATTCAACTCGAATGTCCGGTCTGTCAGTGGTCGGCGCACGATGCAGACGCCAAATTTTGCAAGCGATGCGGTGCGAAACTGCCTGAAAATTCGACGAGTTAATCCTCCATTATTTTCTCCAATACAAAAAACCCGATCGCCGTTCGGACGGGAGAAGTCCTGATGCGATCGAGTTCGATTTCAAAAACCAATCTCGGTCTACCACCTCATATCGGACGCTCAGTCGATACGATTCTCTTCACCCTAGCCCAGAAGACTAGCGAATTCGGTAGCCAATATCACGGCGGTAGTAACAATTTTCAAACTCGATTTTCTCCACCGCTGCGTAAGACTTGGCGATCGCGTTCTCGAAATTTTCGCCCACCGCTGTCACACCTAACACCCGGCCGCCACTGGTGACGAGTTGCTGTTGTTTGACTTGAGTTCCTGCGTGAAACACGATCGCGCCCGTTTCTTCCGCCTCCGCAATCCCTGAAATGGGTTTTCCTTTTTCATAAGACCCTGGATAACCGCCGGACGCCATCACCACGCACACCGCCGCCCCGTCTTTCCATTCCAAGGGCGCACACTGTCCGAGGCGTTTTTCCACACAAGCCAACATCAACTCGTGTAACGGCGTTTCCAACAACGGTAACACCGCCTGAGTTTCCGGGTCGCCAAAGCGACAGTTAAACTCGAGAACCTTCGCCTCTCCTTCCGGCGTCACCATCAACCCGGCGTAGAGAACGCCACAATACTCGATTCCCCGGTTGCGCAAGGCGGCGATGGTCGGTTCGAGGATGTCCCGATGGACTTGCTGCACCTGTTCCGACGAAAGTACGGGAGTCGGGGCGTAAACTCCCATTCCGCCCGTGTTGGGTCCGGTATCCCCTTCGCCGATGGGTTTGTGGTCTTGGGCGGGTAACAAGGGAACGATGGTTTCTCCGTCCGTGAGGGCGAGAACGGAAACTTCCTGACCGGTGAGAAATTCCTCGACCACCAGGGTATTTCCGGCGTCGCCGAACTGCCCTTGGGCGATGTCGTCGATGGCCGAGAGCGCCTCTTCGACGGTTTGCGCCACGATGACGCCTTTTCCAGCCGCCAGTCCGTCCGCTTTGACGACGATGGGCGCCCCGACAGCTTTCACGTAATCTTTAGCGTCGTCGGCTTGGGATCGATCGAACGTCGCCGATTGCGCCGTGGGAATTCCCGCCTCTTGCATCAAGGCTTTCGCCCACGCCTTACTCGATTCGATTTGCGCCCCCGCCTTCGTCGGACCGAATACCGCAATCCCTTGTTCTCGCAGCACGTCAGTAATGCCCAAGGCCAAGGGCAGTTCCGGTCCGACGACCACGAAGGCCACCCCTTGCACTAAGGCAAACCGTGCGATGCCCTCGAAATCGTCTACCGACATCGCTAAATTCTGACATTTCGGCATCGTTGCCGTCCCGCCGTTACCGGGGACGCAAAACACCTTCGTCACTTTCTCCGATTGGAGTAATTTCCAAGTCAGGGCGTGTTCGCGCCCCCCGTTACCAACCACTAAAACTTTCACAAAGACCTCCTAGCTGCGATCGCCAGGTCTCTCATCACCCGTCTAACGTTCAATTTCAAGTTCGTCTGAGAATCTACCGCACTCCATTATGCCACGGGACGCGCCGACGAACCCTCGAGCCTTCGCCGTTTCTGACGCTCGCAAACAAGACCGCTGTGGCTGTATAAGATAAGGACAGTTGAATTGAAATGCGTGAAACTTCTGATGTTTATCTCACGATATCGATCGATTCTGTCTGGTCTTCTGGCCTGCGTCACCGTATTTCTGGTCAGTTGTGGCGGACCGACTACGGCGCAAGCCCCCACCTACACGCCGGAAACCCTCAAACGCATTGAGTCTCACGCCACCGAAGTCTCGCAACTGCGCGATCGCATGGGCGAACTCGAAGACCTCATCGAGGCCAGAGATTGGATTAATGTCGATACCTTCATCCACGGTCCTCTCGGAACCTTGCGACAGGAAATGAGTTTGATTAATCGCAATCTGCTTCCTGGGGAACAAAGCCAAGGGCGAGAGTTGGCGAGAACTCTCTTCCGTCATCTAGAGGCCATCAATTTGGCCGCGAAGCAAGAAGATTATGCGACAGCGGTGCAAAACTACCGCGAAAGTTTGGCGGATT
This sequence comes from Baaleninema sp., assembly GCF_049974805.1. NCBI lineage: Bacteria > Bacillati > Cyanobacteriota > Cyanophyceae > Oscillatoriales > Oscillatoriaceae > Baaleninema > Baaleninema sp. Next base: position 35,559 of record NZ_JBNGCO010000031.1, on the reverse strand, counting down.
TCGATGCCTTTTTAGATGTTGTTCCGACATCGGAAACCACGGGTTAAGTGAAAAATTAAGTAGCGGCGTTGCAGGAACGCCGCTACCGGAGAAATTTCGTTGTAACGGCACTCAGAACTTTGCTGAGTGCCGTTTGGCTTTGAAAATATCCTTGAAATTCGGAAGTTAGAGGGATTTTAAGACAAGGACTCTAACACTTCGCGAGCCGCCGTCACGGTACGATCGATATCTTCGTCGGTATGGGCCAAGGAGGTAAATCCAGCTTCAAACTGGGACGGTGCTAGATAAACGCCGCGTTCCAACATGCCGCGATGGAACTTACCGAACTTCGCTAAATCCGACGTTTTGGCATCGTCGTAATTGTGGACGGGGCCTTCGGTGAAGAACATTCCGAACATGGCGCTGAGAGAGCCGCCGCAAACCGTATGTCCGGTATCTCGCGCGGCTTGCAGCAGTCCTTGAGACAGTTTCTTGGTGATGCTGTCGAGTTGTTCGTAGGTTCCCGGCTTTTGCAGCAGTTCCAGGGTTTTGATTCCCGCCATCATCGCCAGGGGGTTCCCCGAGAGGGTTCCGGCTTGGTACATCGGTCCGGCCGGGGCTACCATCGACATGATATCGGCACGTCCGCCGTAAGCGCCCACGGGCAGACCGCCGCCGATGATTTTACCGAGGGTGGTCAAGTCGGGGGTCACGCCGAATTTTTCTTGGGCGCCGCCGTAGGAGATGCGGAAGCCCGTCATTACTTCGTCGAAGACCAACAACGCGCCGTATTCTTGGGTCAGTTCCCGCAATCCTTCGAGGAATCCCGCATCGGGGAGGATGAAGCCGGAGTTCCCCACTACGGGTTCGAGGATGACCCCTGCGATGTCTTCGGGGTTTTCTTCAAACAGGGCTTTGACCGCTTCGAGGTCGTTGTAGGGGGCGGTCAGGGTGTTGCTGGTGGCGGTTTTGGGTACGCCGGGAGAGTCGGGAAGTCCCAGGGTGGCAACGCCGGAACCGGCTTTGACGAGGAACATATCGGCGTGGCCGTGGTAGCATCCCTCGAATTTGATGACTTTTTCCCGTCCGGTGAAGGCACGCATTAAGCGCAGGACGGCCATGCAGGCTTCGGTACCGGAGTTGACGAAGCGCACCATTTCGATGCTGGGAACGGCGTCGATGACCATTTCGGCCAGGACGTTTTCGAGGTAGCAGGGAGCGCCGAAACTGGTGCCTTTGTCGAGTGTGTCCCGCAGGGCGCCGATGACTTCGGGGTGGGCATGTCCGCAGATGGCCGGGCCCCAAGTGCCGACGTAATCGATGTATTGGTTGCCGTCTACATCCCAAGCGTAGGCTCCTTGGACGCGATCGAACACGACGGGCTGACCGCCCACGGATTTGAACGCGCGAACTGGGGAGCTAACGCCACCGGGCATGAGCTTCTGAGCGGCGGCAAAGATTTCTTCCGATTTGCTGGTTTTTAGGGTCGTAGAAACCAAAGTACGCTCCTTCTCTAGGCTTTACAATCTGGACTGTTGCGATCGCGTTTTGTTTTTCTCGGAACTACTATCTTAGTCGAAATGTTGCCTCGGTTTATCGCGGTTGCGGGTTTACATTTCTTAAATGGGTCGTCAAAGGGCGCAGGCCGTCGCCTCGCGGTCTCTGGTCGGCTCTGAGTTGGCGTTTTAGAGGCTTTGTTGACGGGATGTCGGTTTTGTTGGGAATTTCTCACTTTTTCCGGTCGATCGATTGGCGATTGGGGGTCGATCGAATCTCGTCTCTGGGGATGACCTGGGACGGACGATCTGGCCGAGCAGAGGTTCGATGCTCGATATTCTCTTTTTTTATCTTCGATCGAGCGACTTTTTTAGTCTTAAGACAAAATTTTTTATATGCTTAAAAAATTTTGTCTTGTGCAAGATTTGTAATAATTGTTGTCGGTGTTAACTTGATTTGAGCTTCAAATTATACTTTTAAGCGTCTATTGTGTCTGTGTTTTCGAGCGATTCACAGTTTTCAAAAAACATAAAATCCACAAAAATTCAATCTTTTATGATAAGATAAAATACCAAATTAAAGATATAAAAAATACCGTCAAACCAAAGATAAGTCCAACAGAACCCGAGAACGGAGTAAAATGAAATCGTTCTGTTTACGCGAATCGCTACCCTAAAATCCTCCATGCAAACGAGTTCTACTCGCCCCGAAACCCCACTCGCGCCTACCGCACGCACCGCCTCCGTTCGCCGTACCACTGGAGAAACGGACGTACAAGTGACAGTCAATCTCGACGGAACGGGTCAGTGTAAAGCGGATACCGGAATTCCGTTTCTCGACCATATGTTGCATCAAATCGCCTCCCACGGACTCCTCGATTTGGAAGTGAAGGCGGTGGGAGATTGGGAAATTGACGATCACCATACGAACGAGGATGTGGGAATTACCCTCGGACAGGCGTTAGCGCAAGCGTTGAGCGATCGCAAAGGAATCGTGCGCTTCGGACATTTCGTCGCCCCCCTCGACGAAGCCTTAATTCAAGTGGCGTTGGACTTCTCCGGGCGTCCCCATCTCAGCTACGGTTTAGACATTCCCACGGAACGAGTCGGAACCTACGATACACAACTGGTGCGAGAGTTTTTCGTGGCGATCGTCAATCACGCCCAGATGACGCTACATATTCGCCAACTCGACGGGATTAACTCCCACCATATTATTGAAGCGACGTTCAAAGCCTTTGCGCGATCGATCCGCATGGCCACGGAAATCGATCCCCGTCGCGCCAGTACTATCCCCAGTTCTAAAGGGGTTTTGTAGGGAACAGTGAAGAGGGAACAGTCAATATCTCATCATCTCTTCTCCATGACTCTGTTAAGGTTTTTTGCAATCCTGCGAGTGTTCGGTCGGGTCGTGGTAACTTTTGACGAAGATTCAGCCCTAAATCAATCGCATTATTTAGCCGACGACGCCAAGTTTGGCAGGAGAACACTTTGAACGCACAAGCACGTCAACTCGAACAAACCGCATTACGCGAAGATATCCGTGACTATGTGGCTCATCTCCAGTTTCATATGACCTTGCAGGCGCGGAACCTGGTTCCGAACCTCTCGCAGGCGGCGGACAGTCGCGAACAACTCCTCCACAACGCTCAAGCGGAATTCGAGAAACAAGTGTCCCGACAGGCCAGCGAAAGCCTTTAAACGTTTCGACTCTCCATCAGACTTAATTTCAACTCCCCCCAGCGCGGCGATCGATCCTAAATTGGACGATGCCGCGCTTTCAGTCTCGATTTCCATCGATTTAAGACAATCTAAACAAACTCTTAAAACAGTATTAAGACAATCGAGGATTTCCCGAGTCAGCGGTCGATCGCGTCGCTAAAATAGATCCCACATTTGTGTTGTTGTTCGGGAGCCAGTTTCCTGGTTTAGCGCCTATTCATACCGTTCACGGTCAACTCCAAGGTCTCAAGCCCAGCCAACTCAAGCAACTTCAGCGGTTGTACCACCAACGTTTACCGGGCGATTGTCTGACGACACCGGAATTCGCCCAGCGTCTCGCCGCGATTTCCACCGATTTGGCCAAACCGGTCTGCGCCTACGTGAACCGACGGGGACAAGTCATTCGGGTGGGGGTGGGAACGCCGCGACAGACTCAAATTCCGCCCCTGGAACTCCCCCGGTACGGTGCCAGTCGTCTCAGCGGGATTCGTTGCATTGCCACGCAATTGAAAACCAATCCGCCGGGGACCTCTGCCTTGACGGCTATGGCTATTCAACGCCTCGATGCTTTAGCTACTCTCACGCTGACGGGTTCTGGATTCCGGCGACGGGGGGGCGGCGATGTGGGCTACGTCAAACAGGCTTATCTGGCGAATTTGGCTCCCAATACTCACGAAGCCAGTTGGACGGTTTCGCCACCGTTGAGTTTGGACGCCTTAGCCAGTCGCGATTTTCTGGCGATGGTGGAGGAACTTGAAGCGGAGTTTCAACGGGAATTCGTCGCCCAACAGGTGGAAGGCGATCGCGATCGCGTCTTGATCGTCGGTATGCGAACCGCCGAACTGGACGCCCAGCAGTTTGAAGATCGTCTGGCGGAAGTGGGACGATTGGTCGATACGGCCGGCGGTATTGTGCTGCAAACGCTCCAACAGTCTCGGTCTCGCCCCCATCCTCAAACGGTGGTGGGATCGGGGAAAGTGGACGAAATTGCTTTAACGGTGCAAACTCTGGGGGCGAATTTGGTCGTGTTCGATCGCGATCTCTCTCCGGCGCAAGTGCGCAATCTGGAAAAACGCATCGGCGTGCGGGTGGTCGATCGCACCGAAGTCATTCTCGATATTTTCGCTCAACGGGCCCAGTCTCGTGCCGGGAAACTGCAAGTAGAACTGGCGCAACTGGAATACAACCTGCCCCGTCTGACGGGACGAGGTCAAGCTATGTCTCGACTCGGGGGCGGTATCGGCACCCGAGGTCCGGGGGAAACTCAGTTAGAAACCGAACGTCGGGCGATTCAACGGCGGATTTCGCGCTTGCAACAAGAGGTCGATCGACTGCAAGCTCATCGATCGCGCCTGCGACAACAGCGACAACACCGAGAAGTCCCCTCAGTGGCCTTCGTCGGCTACACCAACGCCGGAAAATCCACCTTGCTGAACGTTCTCGCCAACGCCGAAATCTACACCGCCGACCAACTCTTTGCCACCCTCGATCCCACGACGCGCCGCATTGCGGTTACGGACGAGAATACTTCCGAAGTGCGTCAGTTCGTCCTCACCGATACGGTGGGATTTATCCACGAACTCCCCCCCGCCCTCATCGACGCTTTCCGCGCCACCTTGGAAGAAGTCACTGAAGCCGATGCGCTGCTGCACGTTGTAGATTTGTCCCATCCGGCTTGGCAAAGTCAAATTCGCTCGGTTATGGGCATTCTCTCTGATATGCCCGTGACGCCGGGTCCGATTTTGTTGGTGTTTAATAAAATCGATGCCGTGGACGGCGAAATTTTAGACTTGGCGGCGGAGGAATACCCCCAGGCGGCCTTCGTCTCGGCGACGGAAGGATTCGGTTTGGCAACGCTACGCCAGCGATTGTTACAACTGATCGATTATGCTGTCGTTGGAACGGGGTAAGGGTCGGATATCTCCCCTCGTGCGAACTTCTAAAATCTTGATAAAATTTAAAGAAGATTCATGACGATATATTGAGGAAGTTCTGATGTCGAAGGTAGAGATTTACACCTGGAGCCGCTGCCCCTATTGCATTCGCGCGAAAGCCCTCCTCGATCGCAAAGGGGTCGATTACCAAGAGTACGTCATCGACGGCGATTCTGAAGCCCGCGCTAAAATGTCCGAACGGGCGAACGGACGCACGAGCGTTCCTCAAATTTTCATCGATGGCTATCACGTGGGCGGTTGCGACGATTTACACGAACTCGACTATCACGGTGAGTTGGATTCGATGCTGCGAAAAGCTGCCTAGATTATCGATATTCTCGAATCGCTTCAGGAAACCCCGGTATTTCAATGATACCGGGGTTTTCGCTCAATCTTCCCACTCTACGATAACGGGTGTGTGATCGCTGGGTTTGGGGAGTTTTCGGGGTTCGACGTCGATGGTGCAAGAGATGGTTCGATCGAACAGTTCCGGGGTGAGATAGTGATGGTCGATGCGCCAACCGCGATTGCGGCGGAACGAGCCACCTCGGTAGTCCCACCAGCTAAAAATTCCCCCTTCTTCGGTAAACTTGCGAAAGGGATCGCGTAATCCTAGGCTGAGAACCTCCTGTAAGGCGTCCCGTTCGGCGGAGGTCGTGCCTACAATGGGTTTGTTACCGGGGGGCGTGTGAATGTCGCGATCGTCGGGGGCGATGTTGAAATCGCCGCAAATACATAAATGGTCGTATTTGTCAAGGGTGACTTCGATGTATTTTCGTAACACTTCTAGCCAGCGCAGTTTGTAACGATACTTGTCGCTGTCGTATTCGCCGCCGTTGGGAACGTAGAGATTGACGACCCGGACGCCGTTTAAGGTTCCGGCGATCGCCCGTTTTTGGTCGTCGAGATCGCCGACAATCGCCTCGGGAAGCAACGCACCGAAGCCAATTTCCACGTTGTCGAGGGGAGTGCGACTGAAGAGGGCGACGCCGTTGTAAGATTTCTGTCCCGAACAGTAGACGTGGCGTCCGATGGACTCGAAGGGTTCGCGGGGAAAGTCTTCATCGACGACTTTGGTTTCTTGAACGCAGAGCAAATCCACGGGATTGGCATCGAGCCAATCGCACACGAGCGATCGCCGGGTTCGGATAGAGTTGACGTTCCAAGTCGCGATTTTCATAAGACTTCGTTACGAGGCCGAGAGGGGGGCGAGAAGACGATTCGAGAGTGCGATCGCCCCAGCAATTCCGGCACATCTTTGTTAGGATATCAGCAAAAATCAGATAATAATATTTAATCGCCAACCTTGTCACGCCGTTCTCGGTCAATGGGTTGTCAGAGAACGGTTTGACGGCGATCGCTGTAGTCCCTACCTCAAGAGTGAATGACCGATACGTCTCAAACAAACGCGATGTCTTTTCCCCCCGTCGCCTCGGAGGTCGATCGCGATGCGGAAAGCTACCGTCTGGCGATGTTAGCCGCCGAAGCCGCTGAAGATCGCAAAGGCTCGAATATTGTGGTCTTGCGCGTTGAAGAAGTCTCTTACTTGGCAGATTACTTCATCATCGCCACTGGGTTTTCTCGGGTGCAGGTTCGCGCCATCTCCCAGTCGATCGAAGATAACGTGGAAGAGAACTTAGAGCGTAAGCCGCTGCGAGTGGAAGGACAAGCAGAAGGAAACTGGGTGTTGATGGACTACGGAGACGCCATCGTTCACGTTTTGATGCCCGAAGAACGGGACTTTTACAATCTCGAAGCCTTTTGGGGACACGCCGAACGGATCGATATTCCCCAATCTGACCCTGACTCCCCGGATGTGTGATGTACGATTTGGATATCTCGGTTTGCCCGGTTCCGGAAGAGCAACGACCGATTAACGAATATCAAGCCCTGAAAGAGTCTTGCTTGTTTCGATCGAGTCACGGAACCCTGTCGAAGTATATTAAAACCTTGGCTTGGATTTGGCTGCCGAGTTGGGCGATCGCCGGTCCCGTGGCCGCCGCCAGTTTCGATCCTGCCAAACATCCCGTACAGTTCGCCCTCGGTGCCAGTGCCGGGGCGAGTGTTTTTCTGGTGCTGGCACTGGTACGGTTGTATTTAGGCTGGAAATACGTTCGCGATCGCCTCGAGAGTCCCGTCGTTGAATATGAAGAGTCTGGCTGGTACGACGGGCAAACTTGGACGAAAACCTCGGAAATTCTAGCCCGCGATCGCCTAATTGCCGCTTATCAAATCGATCCGGTCTTAAAACGCTTGTATCGAACCTTCGGCGTATTAGGATTGTCGATCGTGGCCGGCGCGATCGGTTGGCTCGTCGCCTAACGCAATCTTCGCAGTACAGGTTTATGGCAAAACGACATCACACTCACGCGATTGAAGTTCAATTATTAAGGGAAGGCATCGTCGAATCCAAGCACCAAGTCCAGGCGGTGGTGTGCGATCGCCGGGGTCGCGTTCTCTCGGTGGCAGGAGATCCCGAATTCGGCAGTTTTATTCGATCGGCGCTCAAACCCTTTCAGGCTCTCGCCGTCACCTCAAGCGGCGTGATGGAGCGTTACAACCTCAGCGATCGAGATCTGGCAATTATGTGCAGTTCTCACCGAGGCACCATCGAACAAGCCAGACAGGTGTTTCGCATTCTCTGGCAATGTGCGATCGAACCCGACCAACTCCAATGTCCCACTCCCGCCGGGAAGCGATCGCCCCTCGAACATAACTGTTCGGGAAAACACGCCGGAATGCTGGCGGTGTGCCAACAGCGACAGTGGCCGCTGACGACTTATCTCAAGCGCAACCACCCCGTTCAATCCTTGATTTTGGGCAAAGTCGCCGAACTGCTGCATATGCCCCCAGACGAGTTTATCGGAGCGCGGGACGATTGCGGTGCGCCCACCTATTTCATGCAGCTCAATCAAATGGCGTCTCTGTTCGGTCAACTGGCCTCGGGGGACAATCTGGATATGGAACGCATCGTCCGCGCCATGACTCACTATCCGGAACTGGTGGCGGGAGAAGGGCATTTCGACACCGAAGTCATGCGCCTGAGTCAAGGGGAACTCGTCAGTAAATCCGGTTCCGAAGGCATTCAATGTATCGGTCGCATCGGTCAGGGCATGGGATTGGCGATTAAAGTGGCCGATGGTTCTAAACGGGCGAAATACGCCGTCGCCATTCAGCTAATTCGCCAACTGGGTTGGCTCGAACCCGAAATTGCCGATACCCTCGCCGAGCGGTTTTGCGTCCTCAGCCACTTCAAACGCTTGACCGTCGAAGGAGAACTGGCGATGCTGTAACGTCCTCGATACGGGGCGATCGAGCAATTCTGAAAGCGTTCTCGAAAAAAAATTGCTCGAGAACTTGCGGGTTTTCCCACCAACGATGTATGATGGAAGATACGTCGCGGGATAGAGCAGTCTGGTAGCTCGTCGGGCTCATAACCCGAAGGTCGGTGGTTCAAATCCGCCTCCCGCCATTTGTATTTTCATCTGTAGGAGTGTTTCTTTCAACACTCCTTCTTTATTGTTATCAAGATTTTTGTCAACAGCGGTTACTTCCAACGTGAAGAGATTACCGATAAGGTCTTTTATTCAATTTTCAATCGTTCTAAAAAAAATTGCTTGGGGGTTGCAATTTTATAAAAATTGAGTTTATAATGGAAAATACGTCGCGGGATAGAGCAGTCTGGTAGCTCGTCGGGCTCATAACCCGAAGGTCGGTGGTTCAAATCCGCCTCCCGCCATTTTTAAAAAGCCTCGTAGTTTGAAACTGCGGGGCTTTTTGATTGGCCGAACGTTGAAACAGGAAATGAAACACGATAGGAAGCGAGAGGCTTGGGAGCTGTTCGATCGCTGTCCTAACGACCCGAGAGAGGGAAGGGACACGGTAGTATAGGGGTATACGAACGGCCTTCGGGGCGTAGAAAACTTTATAACGAAAAGTAGTGTAGGTATGGCAGGGACGTTGAAACGACCGATCCTAATCGGGGGAATCAGTCTTTCCTTCGCGTTGTGGTTGCTCGAAAGCCTCGATCGATCCGTTGGAGAGTTTGGCGAATGGGGGGTTTTGGGACTCATCGCCGTCGGTGCTGGGGCGTGGTGGTTCAAGCAGCGATCGCCCGAACCGCTACCGGAAATCGTTCCAGAAACGATCGCGCGATCGAACGCCGAACAAGCTCTCAACCAAGCGAAAACCCTCCTTGATCGCTTATCCGAAGAAAGCGAAACCCCTTGCGACGATCTCCAACAGCGTTGGACGCAACTGCACGACAATCTCGATCGCACCGACGTCAAACTCGCCCTCGTCGGCCGTAAAAACGTCGGAAAAACTGCTTTGGCGAAGGTATTGCGCCAACAATGGCTGCAAAATAAAGATCGAGTCGAAATCGAGGAAGTTCCTGCCTTTTTCCGCCACGACGAAGCCGACAATCTCCAAGATGCCCTCACCGCCGATTTAGTGGTGTTCTTGATTGACGGCGACCTCACCGACAGCGAACGTCAAGTGTTGCAACAACTGCGCCAGCAGCGACAAACCGTCCTTCTGGCGTGGAACAAAGGCGATCGCTACGATCGACCCGAACAGGATGCCCTAGTCGATCGCGTTCGCAGCCACGTCGCCCAAATTCTCGATGAAGACTGCGTTTGCACCGTCGCCGCCGCCCCCGATGCGATCGAAGTACGACGCCACCAAACCGACAACACCGTTGTCAGTCGCCGCGAAACCCCCGAACCCGAAATTTCAGACTTAACTCGAATTCTCGATCGTCAATTGGCGAACCGTTCTCCCCTCGTCTGGGGAACCGTCTACCGCCAAGCGCGACTTTTCAAAAACGACGTAAAAACTCGCCTCAACGCCGTTCGTCGCGATCGCGCCTTACCCATCATCACTCAATATCAATGGGTTGCCGCCGCAACCGCCTTCGCTAACCCCGTCCCCGCCCTCGATTTATTGGCAACCGGTGCCATTAGCGCCCAACTCGTCCTCGATTTAGGCAATCTCTACCAACAGCGATTGTCCTTGCAACAAGCGCAAGCCGCAGCGGGAACCTTGGGCAGCCTTATGGTGAAACTGGGACTGGTGGAACTTTCGACGCAACTCGTCAGTACCGCCCTCAAACACAATCCCGTTACCTTCGTCGCGGGGGGAACCGTCCAGGGTCTCAGCGCCGCCTATTTAACCCGTATCGCCGGATTGAGCTTGGTGGAATACTTCGAGCAGCAGGAGGTGGAAAACCCCGCTACGTCGGTCGATGGCGAGCGTTTAGGCAGCATTCTGCAAAGCGTCTTCAACAACAACCAACGCATGACCTTCGTGAAATCTCTGGTGCGTCAAGGGATCGATCGATTCTCTGCCAAATCCCCCGAAGATGTGGTGATGGGATGATGGGGTGATGTGTCGGTGGGGTGATGTGTCGGTGGGGGCGGTGCGTGACGCGGTAACATCCCATTGACCGGAGTTCGGCCACATTTTCCGGCCGCGTCACACACCCTACAAATTCTCATCTCACGCCAAATTCGGGGGAATGTTCGATTTTTTCTGTTGTAAATAGCTTTGCAGTTGCAGGCGGACGGCGCGTTGAACCTCTTCCCGTTTGACTTCCGTACCCGTTTCGCGGTTTCCCGGTATTTCAAAGAAAATCAAACTGTCCACTCGATCGAACGCTAACATCTGAAACAACAAATGCGTCACAGGAAGCGGGGCGGCGACGAGTTCCCGTTCCGCCGTCTGAGGGCGACTGGCGCGAGCGTCTTCGAGAGAGGGAAATCCATACACCACCGATTTCTCTAAATCGGGATTGGCGCGGTTGCTCAACGTCGTCGTCAACCAATTGCCATCGGGAGTTTGTAAAATATAGTACTCGCGGTGTCGCAGTTGCTCGGCGAGGGCTTTCAAAACTGGCGCGATCGCCTCGATCGCCTGGGGAGTCGAGCCGTCGCGGGGGGCGTTCTCAATAAGCGTTTGAATTTGCGTGTCTAAACTCATACCTGGAAAAAAGTTCCGTCAGAACAGCCGTTCTCGCCGAAAACCCTGAAGATTTTCAAACGAACGCCGTTAGCCGAGCGAGCGTTTCCGCTATCCTACCCACAACCACCATACACGATCGCCTCGCCTCGGCGAGACCGCTCGATCGACGTCACTGTTAACACGCTATGCCCGAATCAGTCACGACTCAAACCCCATCCTACACCGCCTTAAGCGTCGCCCCCGCCCAAGTGTTGCGCGGAGACGGCATCCTCTCCCAAATCGCCGAACCCGTCGCCCGACTCGGACGGCGTCCCATCGTCGTAGCCGGCCATCAGACGTTAGAACTCGCCCGAGAGCGCGTTTGTCCAGTTTTAGAACGCCACAAACTCGCCGTCGCCAGCACCTCCTACGGCTGCGACTGCGACGAAACTGGCTTAGCGGCCATGGAAGAGGCCGTGCGATCGCACGATGCCGATGTCGTCGTCGGCGTCGGTGGCGGAAAAGCCCTAGACGCCGCCAAACTCCTCGCCCATCGCAGCCAACTCCCCATCGTCACCATTCCCACCTCCGCCGCCACCTGCGCCGCCTGGACGGGACTTTCTAACGTTTACACCTGTGAAGGAGCGTTTCGCTACGACGTTCCCCTCGCGAAATGCCCGGACGTACTCGTACTCGACTACGACCTCGTTCGCAGCGCCCCCCAACGGACCCTCGTGGCCGGAATCGGAGACGCCCTCGCCAAATGGTACGAAGCCTCGGTCAGTAGCGGCAGTTCCGATCGCACCCTCATCGTCGCCGCCGTCCAACAAGCGCGAGTTTTGCGCGATATCCTCCTGCAAAAATCCGCCCAGGCGATCGCCGAACCGGGAAGCCCCGCATGGCGCGAAGTGGTCGATGCCAGCGTCCTCATGGCGGGCGTCATCGGCGGACTGGGGGGCGCTCAATGCCGTACCGTCGCCGCCCACGCCGTCCACAACGCCCTCACGCACCTCTTGGAAAACCGCCAAACCATCCACGGCGAAAAAGTCGCCTTCGGCATCCTCGTCCAACTGCGCCTCGAAGAAACGGTGCAACAAAACCAACTGGCCGCCGCCGCCCGCCAACAACTGCTGAAGTTCTACGATGAAATCGGATTGCCGAAAACCTTAGCCGATTTAGGCATGGGGGAAATTTCCCTATCGGAATTAGAACGGGCGGCCGAGTTGTCCTGCGTTCCCGAATCGGATATCCATCACTTGCCGTTTCCCGTCGAACCCGCTCAGGTTATGGCGGCCATGGTTTCCACTACCGCATCTTGTCTGACTTGCGGCGCGTCGATCGATCGATCGCCCCTCAAAACCTGATAGAGTAAAAGGTCTGTTCTTCGTCCACGTTCCCCAATGGTTTTGGATTGGATCGGCCCGGCGGATCGGGTGCAAGCATTACCTCCCTATGTGTTCGCGCGTCTCGACGAGTTAAAAGCGCGAGCGCGAGAACAGGGATTGGATTTAATCGATTTAGGTATGGGCAACCCCGACGGTGCCACCCCCGAACCCGTCATTGAAGCGGCGGCGAAAGCGTTACGCGATCCGGCCAATCACGGCTATCCTCCCTTTGAGGGAACGGGCAGTTTTCGACGCACGATCGCCACTTGGTACGAGCGGCGCTACGGTGTCAAACTCGACTCTGAAGGGGAAGCGTTACCCCTGCTTGGTTCGAAGGAAGGACTGACGCACTTAGCCCTGGCATACCTCAACCCCGGCGATTTAGTTCTCGTGCCGAATCCGGCTTATCCGGCGCACTTTCGCGGGCCGCTGATTGCTGGGGCGCGGGTTCACAGCATTATGTTGAAGCCCGAAAACGACTGGGCGATCGACCTCAATTCGATTCCCGAAGACGTGGCGCGGGAAGCGAAGGTGATGTATTTCAACTATCCCAACAATCCCACGGGAGCCACGGCGCCGCGCGAGTTTTTTGAAGAGGTGGTGGCCTTCGCCCGTCACTACTCGATTCTGTTGGTTCACGATTTATGCTACGCCGAGTTAGCCTTCGACGGCTATCAACCGACGAGTTTGTTGGAAATCGACGGCGCGAAAGACATCGGCGTGGAATTCCACACCCTCTCGAAAACTTACAATATGGCGGGGTGGCGCGTCGGCTTCGTCGTGGGCAATCGTCACGTGATTCAAGGGTTGCGAACCTTAAAAACTAACTTGGATTATGGTATTTTTGCCGCGTTGCAGTCGGCGGCGGAAACTGCGCTGCAATTGCCGGAAACCTATTTAGAACAGGTTCAAAAACGATACAGCGGTCGTCGAGATTTCTTGATTTCTGGCTTAAAAAAACTCGGTTGGACTGTTAGAAAACCCTTGGCAGCAATGTATTTATGGGTTCCCTGTCCTCCCGGAATGGGTTCGACGGATTTCGCACTGACGGTTCTGCAAAATACGGGCGTTGTGGTGACGCCGGGGAACGCCTTCGGTGAGGGCGGTGAAGGCTTCGTGCGGATTAGTTTGATTGCGGATACAGAGCGACTGCAAACGGCGCTCGATCGCCTCGAAGAAGCCGGAATTCGCTTTGACGCGAAGCTGGCGTAAATTGATTTAAACGGGGTGCGATCGCTCCCCTTTCAAGAATTCTCAAAATTCCAACAATCCCAAAAACCCCGTAGATTCCTTATTACGGTGACGCCGACAGGCTACGGCGGGGGTGGGAAAATTGGGATGCAAGACTGAAGAGAAGGTGAGAGAATTAGAGATTGGCGATCGCAGAATTCCCCGCAACCCTTCTCTAAGGCAGGCAACGGGGAGGTAAGACAAAGGACGAAACCGCTCCATGATTACAGGCGAACTGAAAGGAAAAGTCGATAAACTCTGGACGCACTTCTGGAACAACGGCATCAGCAACCCGATTTCGGTCATCGAGCAAATTTCTTACCTGCTGTTTATGCGGCGACTCGACGACGAGGAAATCAACAAAGAGAATAAGGCGCGGCGAATTCGCAAGCCTGTCAACAATCCGACTTTTTCGCCAGAACAGCAGGATTGTCGTTGGTCGAAGTTTCGGGAACTCAACCCCGAGGAGAAGTTGGCCACGGTTCGCGATCGCGCGTTTCCGCTGATTAAGAATCTCGGCGGTGCGGCTTCTGAGAGTGCTTACGCCAAACACATGAAAGAGGCGGTGTTTCTGATTGCATCTCCGGCACTGCTGTCTCAAGCCATCGAGCAAATCGACAATATTATCGACGGAATTCAAGAACAGGCGAGGAATTCCCCCGATGAGAGTTACGTCGATTTGATGGGCGACCTCTACGAGTATATGCTCTCGAAGCTGAGCCAAGCGGGGACGAACGGGCAGTTTCGCACGCCGCGCCACATCATTAAGTTGATGGTGGAGTTGATGGAACCGACCGAGAGAGAGGTGGTTTGCGACCCGGCTTGTGGAACGGCGGGGTTTTTGGTCGGCGTGGCGGAATACTTGAACAAGCGCAAGCAATCGGAGTTGATGGCGTCGGAAAACCGAGAGCATTTCAAGAGTGGGATGTTCCACGGCTTCGATTTCGACGGGACGATGCTGCGAATCGGTTCCATGAACATGATGCTTCACGGCATCGAAAATCCCACCATCGAGGCGCGGGATTCCCTTTCGGAAGACCACGCCAGCGTTGAGGAGGCGTTTACCCTGGTGCTGGCGAACCCGCCCTTTAAGGGGTCGGTCTCGAAGGATAGTATTGCCAAGGATTTAACCCAGGTGGTGAAGACCACGAAAACCGAATTGCTGTTTGTGGCGTTGTTCCTGCGCTTGCTGAAGCTGGGGGGACGCTGTGCGGCGATCGTGCCGGATGGGGTGTTGTTCGGGTCGTCGCGGGCGCACAAGGCGATTCGGAAGGCGCTGGTGGAAGAGCATAAGTTAGATGGGATCCTGTCGATGCCGTCGGGGGTGTTTAAGCCCTATGCAGGGGTTTCGACGGCGATTCTGATGTTTACGAAGACGGGGGCGGGGGGAACGGATAACGTCTGGTTCTACGATATGGAGGCGGACGGGTTTTCGTTGGACGACAAGCGGCAACCGGTGGAGGAGAACGATATACCGGATATTTTGGCGCGGTGGCAGTCGCGGGATGCGTCGAAGGAGGGCGATCGGAAGGGTAAGGCGTTTTTTGTGCCGAAGGCGGAGATTGTTGAAAATGGTTACGATCTTTCGATTAATCGGTACAAAGAGATCGAGTATGAAGAGGTGGAATACGATCCGCCGTTGGAGATTTTGGGGCGGTTACGATCGCTTGAGGCTGAGATTTCGCGGGATCTTGATGAGCTTGAGGGGATGTTGAAATGAGTGATGTTGAAATGAGTATAAATAGCACGACAACAGTTTTGCCGGTGGGTTCTCGGGCGGAGGTTTGGGAACGATTGCGGCAAAATTCGGAGGCGATCGCGGGGTTTGGGGTGTCGCGGTTGGGGGTGTTTGGTTCGTTTGTGCGGGATGAGGCGACGGCGGAGAGTGATGTGGATGTGTTTGTGGAGTTTGAGCCGGGGATGAAGACGTTTAATAATTTTATGGATTTGGTTTTTTTCTTAGAGGATTTGTTGGGTCGCCGGGTTGATTTATTAACTCGTGCATCGTTAAGTCCGATTTTTGGTCACAAGATTTTAGCAGAGGTGGAATATGTCTCATTGTCCTAAGGATTTTTTGGGTCATATTTTGATAGAAACGGCGTTTATTTTGGAGATTTTGCCAGGGTTAGATCGGGATTCTTTTGTTGAAAATGGGACGTTAACACGGGCGGCGATTCGCAGTTTGGAGATTATTGGAGAGGCGACGAAGAATTTACCGGATGAGTTTAAGGGAAGATATCCTCATATTCCTTGGCGGCGTATGGCGGGGATGCGCGACCGGTTGATTCATGGTTATTTTGGGGTGGATTATGATGTGGTTTGGAATGTTATTACTCAGGAGGTTCCACAGTTACATGATGATATTAGTGAGATCGCAAAACTGGCTTAGATCTAAATTATTGTTGGACTTGCAGGAGGCAAAAGAAATTTTAGAGTCATGAAATATATAGAACTACAACAAGCTGCTAATGTAATAAGTGGGTTTGCATTTAAGAGTGAAAACTTTCAAGATAAAGGCATGCCAGTCATCAGAATTGGTGACATAAAAGAAGATAGGACTATAGCGATAGACTTATGTAAATCAATAGATCCTATTTTGTGCCGAAGGCGGAGATTGTTGAAAATGGTTACGATCTTTCGATTAATCGGTACAAAGAGATCGAGTTTGAAGAGGTGGAATACGATCCGCCGTTGGAGATTTTGGCGAAGTTGCGCGGTCTTGAGAATGAGATTCGGGGGGATTTGGACAAGCTTGAGGGGTTGTTGAAAGGCGAGTGATTTTGCGGTAATGAGGACGTTGGTGAGGTTGATTGATGTTGGATTTAAAACCGATTAAGACAGAAGTAGATTACGATCGAGCTTTGTTAGAGATAGAACGGTTGTTTGATGCGCCGCTCGGAACGCCGGAGGGCGATCGATTGGAAATTTTGACGATGTTAGTAGAGGCGTATGAGATGAAGATGGAGCCGATCGAGCGACCAAAACAAAGGGATTAAAAATTAGCTTTTCTCGAATTTCGATTGACTTGAATAGTTGACAAAATAATATAATGTACAAAATAGTAAAACTGCAAGATATTTCTGAATCTATAGATTACGGATTCACGACAGCCGCAAAAAATCTAACAGAAGGTTCGCGGCTGCTTCGTATTACTGACATTCAAAATGACTCAGTTGATTGGGACAGTGTTCCTTTTTGTGAATGTAGCGAAAAAGATATTGAAAAATACTCACTTAAATATGGCGATATCGTTTTCGCTCGAACCGGAGCCACCACAGGGAAAAGTTTTTTGATTCGCAATTGCCCAGATAATTCTGTTTTTGCTTCTTACTTGATTAGAGTTAGACCTTCAAAAGAAATCGATCCTATATTTTTGTCAAGATTTTTTCAATCTTCTAGCTACTGGCATCAAATCACACAAAATCAAACTGGCACAACCCAGCCAGGTGTGAATTCCACTCGATTAAAATCCCTAAAAATTCCTCTACCCCCGATCGCAGAACAAAAACGGATCGCGGAGATACTCGATAAAGCCGATGCGGTGCGGCGGAAGCGACAGGAGGCGATTCGGCTGACGGAGGAGTTACTGCGATCGACTTTCTTGGATATGTTCGGCGATCCCGTCACCAATCCGAAAGGATGGGATGTTGTTAAACTTGGATCTACCTGCCATGTAACTAAATTAGCTGGTTTTGAGTATACCGAACATATTAACTATAAAGATTTAGCTGAGTCGAATGATGTGATAGCTCTACGTGCTTTAAACATAAAGAATGGAAGACTAAAGCTAGATAAAGTTAAATTCATAGATCGCTCAACTTCTGATAAACTGCCCCGATCTAAACTATATTCTGGTGATGTTGTAATGACATATATTGGGGTAAATATTGGAGATGTTGCAGTCATTGAGCAAGACGATCGATTTCATCTTGCTCCTAATGTTGCAAAGATTACACCCTCAAACTTAGACTCACTTTATCTTGTGTGGTTCCTCAAGTTTCAAAAAAGTCAGTTTGCAAAAAGCATGACTAATACTGCAAAACAAGCTTTAAATATGTCAAAAATAAGAAACATTTCTTTGTTGGTTCCACCACAAGATAAACAAAAAAAGTTTGCTTGTCTTGCCGAGTCAGTTGAGGCAAAAATTGCCAATCATAGTGCAGCACTTCAAGAATCCGAAAACCTATTCAACTCTCTCCTTCAACGTGCTTTTCGTGGCGAACTCTAACCCCACAACTGACCCATTACCTCCCCCCTTCAAAAGGGGGGACAGAGGGGGGATAAAACAGCAGACTCCCCGAGGGAATCCCCCCAACCCCCCTTGCTAAGGGGGGCTTTTGAAGGGGGTTTTTGAAGGGGGGCTTTTGAAGGGGGGCTTTTGAAGGGAGGCTTTTAATGGGGGTTTTTGAAGGGGGCTTTTGAAGGGGGCTTTTGAAGGGGGCTTTTGAAGGGGGGCTTGGGTTGGGAAGCTTGAGTTAAATAGAGTTGGTAAGAGCTTAAGATGAAACGATTGACGGAAGGAAAATACTTTTTACCCTACGATCGCAGCCTCGTCGAACGTGCTAAGGAAATGCGTAAAAATCCCACCGCAGCCGAGCGTAAACTCTGGCAGTTTCTTAGAACGTTTCCCTTCAAAATGTGGCGGCAAAGACCGATCGATCGCTTTATTGTTGATTTTTATTGTCCTAGGCTAAAACTGGTTATTGAGGTAGATGGCGCACAACATTTTACGCCAGAGGGTCGAGAACGCGATCTTCAACGCACTGCTCGACTTGAAAGTTATGGTCTCAGGGTCATCCGGTTTACGAATGCTGAAGTTCTTGATGAGTTTGATGCGGTATGCGAGGTGATTTCTCAATACTTTACTTTTTGAGGGAATCCCCCCTCAGTCCCCCCTTGGGAAGGGGGGAGGTGGTTGAAAGGAAAGTCCCCTTGCTAAGGGGGAGGTGGTTGCAAGGAAAGTCCGCTTGGCGAGTATGTCAACCAACTCAAAGCCCCCCTTTAAAAGGGGGGTTGGGGGGATGCAACCCTTGTTTATCCCCCCTCAGTCCCCCCTTGGGAAGGGGGGAGGTGGTTGCAAGGAAAGTCCCCTTGCTAAGGGGGAGGTGGTTGAAAAGAAAGTTCCTTTGGGGAATCAGTCAGCTCATCCAAAGCCCCCCTTTAAAAGGGGGGTTGGGGGGATGCAACCCTTGTTTATCCCCCCTCAGTCCCCCCTTGGGAAGGGGGGAGGTGGTTGCAAGGAAAGTCCCCTTGCTAAGGGGGAGGTGGTTGAAAGGAAAGTCCCCTTGGCAAATATATCAGCTAACCCAAAGCTCCCCTTGGCGAGTATGTCAACCAACCTAAAGCCCCCCTTTAAAAGGGGGGTTGGGGGGATGCAACCCTTGTTTATCCCCCCT
>NZ_JBNGCO010000031.1:3921-16377 GCF_049974805.1 Baaleninema sp. | reverse complement strand
ATGCAACCCTTGTTTATCCCCCCTCAGTCCCCCCTTGGGAAGGGGGGAGGTGGTTAAAAAGCGAGAAACTTAATACGATCGCCTACAACGATACATCGCTATGCAATCTTCAAATTTCGACTTTCTCCGCCAACCCTTCCCCGAACTCCACACCGCCGCCCTCCGCGCCGAAGGCAGCGCCAAAACTGACCCTCGCGCCGCCTGCTTTCACGCCCGTTTCACCCTCGAACAAGCGGTGAACTGGCTCTACGACAACGAACCCTATTTACAACTCCCCGCCAGCGACAACCTCGGCGCACTCATCCACGAACAGACGTTTCGCGAAAACCTCAACCCGCGCCAACTGTTCCAGAAAGTCCGACTCGTTCACAAACTCGGAAACCAAGCCGCCCACAACCCCGGCGACATTCCCCCAAAAACTGCCATCGTCGTCCTCCAAGAACTCCATCATTTCCTCTACTGGCTGGCGCGTTACTACAGTCCTAACGGGAAGAACTTAGGAAAACAACCCTTCAACCCCAACCTCCTCCCAGAGACATCAACCCAAACCCCGCAAACCCTCGCTCAACTGCAAACTCTCGAAACTGAACTGCAAGCGGAAACCGAACGCCGCCGCCAAGCCGAACGCCAGCGACTCGCGGATAAAGAAACGTATCAAGCCGAACTCCAACAACTCCAAGCGCAAATCGAGGCGCTGAAAACCGCCAACCAAGGCGAACCGGACAGCCACGACTACAGCCACACCCTCGACGAAGCGGAAACCCGTCGCCTCTACATTGACGTACTGCTTCGCGAAGCCGGACATGACCCCGATGCGCCCCACTGTCGGGAATATCCGGTGACGGGAATGCCGAAATCGACTAATCCCAGCGATCGCGGTTCTGTCGATTTCGTTCTTTGGGACGATAACGGTTTACCTCTGGCGGTGGTGGAAGCTAAGCGAACCAGCAAAAGCGCCCAAGCGGGAAAAACGCAAGCTCGTCTCTACGCCGACTGTTTGGAAGCGGAAACGGGACAGAGACCCATTATTTTCTACAGTAACGGTCTCGAAACGCATCTCTGGGACGATCGCGGTGGAAGCCAAGGACAAGGCTATCCTCCTCGTAAAATTCAAGGCTTCCTTCGCAAAGACGAACTCAAACGCCTCATCGAACGTCGCCACAACCGCCGCCGCCTCAGTGATGTTGCAGCCAACGGCGACATCGCCGGACGACCCTATCAACAGGAAGCCATCCGCCGCGTTTGCGAGGTCTTTGAGGACAACCGCCGCAACGCCTTGCTCGTTATGGCCACGGGAACGGGAAAAACCCGCACTGCGATCGCTCTGGTAGACTTACTGATTCGCGCCAACTGGGTCAAGCGGGTTCTGTTTCTGGCCGATCGAACCGCCCTGCTGACTCAGGCGAAACGGGCGTTTAAGCGCCATCTCGACCACGCCACGATCGCCAATCTCTCCGATGGCGACGACCCGGAAGCCAAGGATATTGTCTTGGCCACCTATCCCACGATGTTCAACCGCATCGATAAAACCGACAGCGACGGCGAACGACCGTTTGGGGCGGGTTATTTCGATCTCGTCATCGTGGATGAAGCGCATCGCTCCGTTTACCGAAAATATAAGTTCCTGTTCGAGTATTTTGACAGCCTGCTGTTGGGACTCACCGCCACGCCCCGCAGCGAGATCGATCGAAACACCTTCAAGATTTTCGATCTCCAAGAAGACGATGACGGTCATTACGCCCCTACCTTCGCTTACGAACTCGGCGATGCAGTGGATGACGGCTATCTGGTTCCGCCGCGCACCCTGGACGTTCCGTTTAAATTCCTTCAAGACGGGATTCGCTACGACGACCTCAGCGACAGCGAACGAGACGAGTACGAAGAACGCCTCGCCGACCCGGAAACGGGGGAAATTCCCGATCTCGTGGATGCGAAAGCCCTCAATCGCTGGCTGTTCAACGACAACACCACCGATCTCGCGATTCAACTGTTGATGGAACGGGGGTTAAAAGTCGAAGGGGGCGATCGACTGGGGAAAACCATCGTCTTCGCCCGCAACCACAGACACGCCGAACACATCACGGAACGTTTCAACCGCAATTATCCTGAATATGGCGGAACTTTCGCCCAGGTCATCGACAGCCACGACAGTAAAGCCCAAAGTCTCCTCGACGATTTTTCTAGGGCGGACAAACAACCCACTATCGCCATCTCGGTCGATATGCTCGATACGGGGGTAGATGTACCGGAAGTGTCGAACTTGGTGTTTTTTAAACCTGTATACTCCCGCGTTAAGTACAATCAGATGGTCGGACGGGGAACGCGCCTCTGTCTGGATTTGTTCGCCCCTGGGGTACACAAGCGGGAGTTTTTGATTTTCGACCTCTATGGAAACGCTGAGTTTTTCCAGCAGGAGATTCCGCAAATCCACACTAAGCCTCAACCGAGTTTGACGACGCGATTGTTGCGAGAACGCCTCGATCTCAGTCAGCGGCTTCCGTCGGAGAGTTCTCTACGCCGACAGGTTCTCGACGAGTTGCACCAGCACGTTCGTCATATCGACTCGGACAACGTTCTCGTCCGTTCTCACCGCGAGGCGATCGATCCGTTCCGAAGTCGCGATCGCTGGGACAAACTCAGCCCGGAGGATTTGGAAACTCTCGCCGATCGATTGCTAACGCTTCCGAGTTCGCAACCGCCGGAAAGTCGCTTGACGAAAGATTTCGATTTACTCTGCTGTCAGTTACAACTGGCCATCGCCCAGGGAGAAACTCAGACGCGGGGATTTGTGAGTTTGCGCGATCGCCTGCGATCGATTCTCGATGGACTCACGGACAAAGCCAACATCAACCCGGTTCGCGAACAGCTCGATCGTATTGAGGACGCCCGAGACGAATCTTGGTGGATCAACGTCACTCCGGCGATGTTGGAAGCGTTGCGGCGCAACTTGCGCGATTTGGTTCGGTTTGTCGATCGCGATCGCCAGAACCTCGTTTATACCAATTTCAACGACGACGTGGGGGAGATCGAGGAAGTGGAAACGCCCCTGCAACCGACGGGATACAGTTTAGAGCAGTACAAGCGCAAGGTGACAGCCTTTATTCGCAATCGAGAAAACCACGTGGCGATCGCCAAACTCAAGCGCAACCTCCCCCTCACTGAAAGCGACCTCGACGCACTCGATGCGTTACTGTCGAGTCCGGAGGCGATGATGGCGATCGAAAGCCGCCAGCAGTTCGAGAGTCTCTACAAACCCGAGAAGAATTTAAAATGGTTTATCCGCGAAATTGTCGGTTTAGATCGCCAAGCCGCCCGCATCGCCTTCGAGCGGTATCTCGACGGTTCCCGCTTTAACGCCAATCAAATCAAGTTCGTCGAAACTGTTGTTGAATGGTTGACGCAGAACGGGGCGATCGATCCCGCTCAACTGTACGAACGGCCGTTTTCCAACTTTGCAGCGGACGGGGTAGACGGGCTGTTTGGGGAAGCCGATGCAAACGAACTGTTTTCGATCGTCGAGTCGATTAATGGGTCGATCGATGCGTACAGCGATATTGCGTGAACGACTTTCGTTTGAAGTGGCGATCGCTCCCCTTTCCAGAATTCTCAAAATTCCCACAGTCCCAAAAAACCCCGTAAAGTCCTGGGATATCAGAACTCTACGGGGAAAATTTTTGAATTTTTTGAGACGAGAGGAAGTGATATCGGAGGAAGTGATATCGGAGGAGATGAAGAGCCATCTCATCATCTCCTCACCTCATCATCCCATCATCACCGTTAGGCATCGTAATAGAGCATGAACTCGAACGGATGCGGACGCAGACGAATCGGGTTGACTTCGTTATCGAGTTTGTACGTGATGTAATTGTCGATGAAGTCTTCCGTGAACACGCCGCCTTCGGTGAGGAACTTGTGATCGTTGGCTAACGCACTCAGCGCACCTTCGAGAGAACCCGGCGTAGAGGGAATCTTGCTCAGTTCTTCGGGGCTGAGTTCGTAGATATCCACATCGAGGGGTTCGCCGGGGTGGATTTTGTTCTTAATCCCGTCGATACCTGCCATCAGCATGGCCGAGAAACCGAGGTATGGGTTAGAAGTCGCATCGGGACAACGGAACTCGATGCGTTTGGCTTTCGGGTTGCTTCCGGTAATGGGAATCCGAATCGACGCCGAACGGTTGCCTTGGGAGTAAGCCAAGTTAACCGGAGCCTCAAAGCCAGGAACCAGACGTTTGTAGGAGTTCAACGCAGGGTTGGTAAACGCCAACACAGACGGCGCGTGTTTCAGCAAGCCGCCGATGAAGTACAACGCCAAATCGCTGAGATCGGCGTAGTTGTTGCCGAAGAACAGCGGTTGTCCGTCTTTCCAGATGGACATATGGGTGTGCATCCCGCTGCCGTTGTCGTTAAAGACGGGTTTGGGCATGAACGTCGCCGTTTTGCCGTATTTACGGGCGACGTTTTTAATGACGTACTTGTAAGTCAGCGTGTTGTCAGCAGCCTGGATGAGTTCGGCAAAGCGCATCCCCAGTTCGCACTGTCCGGCGGTGCCGACTTCGTGGTGGTGCTTCTCGATGGGAACGCCGCAGTCCGCCATCGTCAGCAGCATTTCGCTGCGGAGGTTTTGCAGGGTGTCCGACGGTCCGACGGGGAAGTAACCGCGTTTGTAGCCGGTTTTGAAGCCGAGGTTGCCGCCTTCTTCGATGCGACCGGAGTTCCACAGACCTTCGCTGGAATCGACGTGGTAGTACCCTTCGTGTTCGTTTTGGTCGTAACGGATATCGTCGAACACGAAAAATTCCGGTTCCGGTCCGCAGTAGACGGTATCGCCGATTCCGGTAGATTTGAGGTATTCGAGGGCTTTACCGGCCACGGAACGGGGGTCGCGCTCGTACCATTCGCCCGTTCTGGGTTCTTTGATGGCACAGAGCATACTTAGGGTTGGCACTTCCATGAACGGATCGATCCAGGCCGTGGTGGCATCTGGAACCATTGCCATGTCGGAGGCGTTGATGGCTTTCCAACCCCGGATACTCGAACCGTCGAAGGCAACCCCCTCGGTAAAGGAGTCTTCTTCAATCAAGCTGCGATGAAACGTGCAGTGCTGCCAAATTCCGAACAAATCGACAAATTTCAAGTCGATGAGTTCGATATTTTCGTCTTGAATCATTCTCAAGACGTCTTGTGGCGTTTGAGGCATCTCTTAACTTCTCCCTAACTAATCCATGTGGTGCGGGGCGGCCGGTGTTGCTTTCTCCAGACAGTACGTATTGCACGCACGCGACGGCTCTGCCTTACGAGTACCTGAATCATCGTAGAGATAGGTGTTGTAAGAATTTGTAACTTTTTATACCAATTGGTCGTAAAAAATGATAAAGATCGCAATGCCGCCCTGGTGTGGGGAGGTCAGCGGCAAACTCGGCGCGATCGCTTGGTAACGGAGATCGGCAACGGCTGGGTATACACTATTGTTGCATCTTGTTGAGTTTCTAATCGTGCTGTGCGCGATTGGAGAATAATAGATCGAACTAGATCCGGTATTTAGAAGAAGAGGACTTTCATGCAAGACGCGATTACAACGCTGATTAAAAACTACGATTCGACGGGACGTTACTTCGATCGCGATGCGATCGATCGCCTGAAGTCTTATTTTGAGACGGGTACGGCACGGGTGCAAGCGGCCGCCGCCATCAACGGACAAGCGGCTGAAATCGTCAAGGAAGCGGGGTCTCGCTTGTTTGACGAACAGCCGGAACTGATTCGTCCGGGTGGAAGCGGCTATACGACTCGTCGCTATGCGGCCTGTCTGCGGGATATGGATTACTATCTCCGCTATGCCACTTATGCTTGGGTGGCTGGGGATACCGATGTTCTCGACGAGCGGGTTTTGGCCGGTTTGAGAGAAACTTACAACTCTCTCAATGTCGCCATCGGACCGACTGTCATCGGTATCGGCATCCTCAAAGACATCGTGAAAACGAAAGTGTCCGAAGCGGGTATCGAAGATACGTCGTTTATTGACGAACCGTTCGATCGCATGATTAGCGTTTTGGGCGAAAAAGATATTTAAGCGTCGGTGTAGGGGCGAACGAGGGTTCGTCCCTACGTTTTTCTCAATTTTTCGGTTAAGTTGGACGAGGTCGCCACCCCATATCAACTCTTAGGTTTTTACGATCGATTAAGATGGTTGTTGACTGGGTTTCACTTCGTTGCTTAAGGCAATCCAATCTTCAACACTTAACCGTTCGGCACGAACTTCTGGTTTGAGATTTCGCGTTTCAAAAAACTCGAATAACGGCTCTCGATCGACTAAACTTTTTAAGTTATTTCGCAACATTTTTCGTTTGTTAGAAAATCCCACTTTCACTAATGTTGACAGCCATTTGGGATTTTCCGCCGGATTTGAAATCTCCCGTGGCGTAATTTTTACTACGGCGGATTCTACCTTCGGCGGCGGGTAGAAGGCTTTTCGGGGAACGGAACAGACGATTTCGCAGTCGGCGAGATACTGCACCCGCACCGACAGCGCACCGAAGGCTTTTGAACCGGGTTTGGCGCAGAGTCGATCGCCGACTTCTTTTTGGACTAGCAAGACGATCGCATCGTAAGGGTTCGGATTCGGCGTCGCAATCTTTCCGAGAAGTTTTTCTAAAATTGGGCCGGTGATATTATATGGAATGTTGGCGACGACTTTATTTTGATGGTGAAATATCTCTGGCGCCTCTTTTAACGCCTCCGGTAAATCTAAGGCTAAGAAATCTCCTTGTAATAATAGAAAGTTTTCGATATCGCCGAATTTTTTGACCAGCTTTCGGCATAAGTCGCGATCGAGTTCCACCGCCACTAGAGACTTCACTTCGGGGAACAGTCGCCGCGTCAACACGCCTTGTCCCGGCCCGATTTCTAATACGCGATCGCCCTTTGACAATTCGGCGGCTTCGACGATTTTGTTGAGTACGGCATCGCTACGAAGCCAATGTTGAGCGAATCGCTTTCTAGGTCTCATCAATAAAACTGTTTGATACAAATGCAATCTTTTATTATTGCATATTTTTTATGCGATCGATGCAGATCTTCCTGTATGTTGATTAAAAAATCAATACAGTAGGCACAATCCAATTATCTTAGAATACGATTAGAATATCATGAAAATTCCCAAAAATCAAGTTTAAACTTCGCCGCGAGCGACCAAAAAGTTAATTTTTAATTTTTTTTAATAAAAGCTTGAATATAGTTGTATTATACGATTTCCTGTTTTTTTGTCAAGAAGGTAGGCCGGGAAATTCCAGGTTTCAGATCTTCGATATTTTAAAATTCCCCGGTTTCTAGAGTTCTCTATTCACCGTCTTCCGAAGCGGCGGATTCTGCTAAAATCTGCGCTTGTTCCACTAAACGCATAAATTCGGTGCGATAGCCTTCTGCATCTTCGCCTCGGGAATTGCGGGCTAAGTCTAAGGTTTGTTCCCAAGTGGCATCGCCTTTGTAACTCGAATCCCGTAACAACAGTCCGAATTCTGCCACCGATGCGGCGAAGCGAAAATCGTCGGAGGTGGCGTCGAGGCGAACTCCTTTGTCGAGAAGCGGTTGGGTAATTAACTCCGATGTGTCGCCGTCGGGTTCTTTATACCGCAATTTCACTAACATCAACTCGTCGCTGTCGGCGGCTTGCGGCGAAACTTCCGTATCTTGATATCTCAAATCATCGACATCGGGAAGGTTGACATCGGTTTCTGCCCCCACGGGAATCACTTCGTATAAGGCTGTAACGGAATGCCCCGCCCCCAATTCTCCGGCGTCTTTGGTATCGTCGTTGAAGTCGCGATCGCTCAACAGGCGGTTTTCGTAGCCGATTAATCGATACGCCAAGACTTTGCTGGGGTTGAATTCCACTTGAATTTTCACGTCTTTGGCGATCGTCAGCAGGGTTCCCCCAATTTCGGTGACTAACACCTTCTTGGCTTCTAGCAAACTGTCGATATAGGCGTAATTTCCGTTGCCGTGGTTCGCCATTTGTTCCATTTTGGCATCTTGCAGGTTGCCCGTTCCGAAGCCTAAAACTGTTAAAAAGATGCCGTTGTCTCGCTTGTTTTCCACCAAACGCACTAACGCCCCTTCGCTGGAAACGCCGACGTTGAAATCGCCGTCGGTGGCGAGAATCACGCGGTTGTTGCCGTTTTCGATAAAGTTCTGTTGGGCGAGTTCGTAGGCTTGTTCGATCCCTTCGCCGCCTGCGGTGGAACCTCCGGCTTGTAATTTGTCTAAAGCATTGAGGATGGTGTCTTTTTCGCTTCCGGGGGTGGGCGGAAGAACGACACCCGCCGCCCCGGCGTAGACAACGATCGATACGCTGTCGGATTCGTCGAGTTCGTTGACGAGGAGGCGAAAGGCGGATTTGAGTAAGGGGAGTTTGTCGGGTTGTTCCATGGAACCGGAGACGTCGAAGAGGAAGACGAGGTTACTTGGGGGGAGGTTTTCGGTGTTGACGTCTCGCCCTTGTAAGCCGATGCTGACGAGTTTGTGGCTGCGATTCCAGGGGGCTTCGGAGATTTCGGTGGAAATGGCAAAGGGAACGTCGCCTTCGGGTTGGGGGTAATTGTAGGAAAAATAGTTAATCAGTTCTTCAATGCGAACGGCGTCTTTGGGGGGGAGTTGCCCCATTTCCAAAAATCGGCGAACGTTACTGTAGGAGGCGCGATCGACATCGATGGCAAAGGTTGAAAGGGGTTGCGATCGCACCAGTTGGAAATCGTTTTCTTCGATGGGGTTGTAATCTTCCCGGTTGAAGTCTTCCTGGTTGTAATCTTCCTGGTTGAACGCTTCGGTTTGGGCGATGGGGGCTTCTGGGGCGGCTTCCCCGGCTTCGCGGGTGGTGGTAGTGTCGTAAGCGGTGGTTTCGCGACGTTCGAGAACCTCTTGTTCGGTTTGCGCCCCGCAACCGAGGAGACTCTGTAAGACGACGATCGCACTCAAGATAACGATAGGTTTGAAACGGGTATACATCGCGGCTGAACCTCCGGTTGCGATCGCCTCCACGCCAACGCTAACACGGGAATTTATCAACTGTCTCGACGGTTACGGTTTGTGAAACCGCGAAAATCTCAGGGGCGATGGCCTGCGGTAAAATCGAACTCTAGACCAATTCTCTACGCGATCGAACCACCATGCCTTATATCGGAGTGCGCGGCGTCGAACATTACTATGAATGGATTCCCGACTCCTCTCCGTCTGGAAACAAACCCGTGTTGGTGTTTTTACATGGTTGGGCGGGTTCGGCGAGATATTGGCGTTCGACGGCGGCGGCGTTGGGAGATCGCTTCGACTGTTTGCTTTACGATATGCGAGGATTCGGGCGTTCTCGGCTTCCGAAATCCGTGAGTCTGGATTATGAATTGGAAACTTACGCTGACGATTTGGCGGTGTTTTTGGACGAAATGGGGATCGATCGCGTTTCGCTGAACGCCCATTCGATGGGGGCGTCGATCGCGACTTTATTTCTCAATCGTTACCCGGAACGGATCGATCGTGCCATTCTCACCTGTAGCGGCATTTTTGAATATAACGAAAAGGAATTTACGACGTTCCACAAATTCGGAAAACTCGTCGTTCAGTTTCGTCCCAAATGGCTGGCGTCGATTCCTTTAATGGATCGAATTTTTATGGCACGTTTCCTGAAACGGGAGATTCCCTCGACAGAACGTCGGGCGTTTTTAGCGGATTTCTTAATGGCAGATTACGAGGCGGCTTTGGGAACGATTTATACTTCAGTGAGTCAAAAAGCGGCTGAAACGATGCCCGGTGAATTTTCTCAGGTTCGGGTTCCAACGCTGTTGGTTTCGGGGGAATTCGACCAAATTATCCCGGCTAAAATGGGACAAGCAGCGGTTGAGAAAAACGAAAGTAAAATTATTCAATACGCGATGCTTCCCAATACGGCGCATTTTCCCATGTTGGAAGATGCCCCGAATTATTTAAAAATCGTTCGCGAATTTCTTGAAGTTTAAGGGTTCAGGTTTAACGGTTGGCGATCAACTGCCAATTAAGGTTTTTCATAAACTGCCAGATCCCCGGCATCTTCGAGATGCCGGGGATCTTATTAGATGCCAGGGATCTTATTAAGTGAAGTCAACACTCACAATGCCTAATCGTGTTTCCACAACAACCGCAAAGCAATCAAGGCAAATCCAAACGCGGCAAAGCCTTTAAGAAGCTGTGTTGGAAGGAGTTGCGCGACGCCTTCCCCCGCGAGAACGCCTAAAAAACTCGCCAAAAGTAACGCCCCCGCAGTGCCAAAAAAGACGGCTTGAGGGGATTTAGAACTTCCGCTGAGGGCGATGGCTGCCAGTTGGCTTTTATCGCCAAGTTCGGAAATAAAAACCGCGAAAAACGTTAATCCTAGTAAGTTAAAATCCATGTTGTCAATCGAACGTTACGGCTGAAAAGTCTTCTCAAATTTTTGTAAAATTTAGGTGTAGATGGTTTCACCTAAGAGTAAAATGGAAATGAAAATGAGGAGAACGGCGGCGAGGGTTTCGATCGTCTCTTCCGAGACGCGATTGGCTAACCAACGACCGAGAAGAACGCCGATTAAACTGGTGAGGACGAGGGCGGAACCCGCACCGAGAAACACTACCCAAGGGGATTTCGATTCCGCTGTCATTAACAATGTGGTGAGTTGGGTTTTATCCCCCATTTCGGCGAGAAAAATGGTGAAGAAGGTGGAACCGAAGACGGTCACAGCCGATCGCGGAATTCCATTTTTCGGCGTTTCGGGGGATTGGGGGGTGTCGGTGGTGGGTTCTGGGGTGGAAGTCGAGGTTTTCACGGGTGATGGCTGCGATCGAAAACTTCAAGTGTTGTTACACTTTCTGTAATTTTACAAGAGTTGGGGAATTTAGCTTAGCGGGGGCGCAGGATGCGAGGGGTTCCTACGGCGCGATCGAACTTTAACCGTTCTAGGCTGCGATCGCCATAAATGTCGTCGATATGTTCCCGACAGCATTCGATGGCGAATTCGTTTAACTCTTCGCGATCGATTCCGTAGCGGCGTTGGTATTCCTCGGCGTCAACGCGACAAAATGCGGGCCGATCGTCGTAAATGCGACATTCGCGGGTGTCTCGATCGAAATTGCGACACCAACCGTCTGCTTCCACGAGGCTGAGATACTGTTGGAGTTCGTCAGCGGTAAGATAGTCTTCTAAATCCGGTCGTTCGTCCGGGGCGAGGTAGCAACAAGCGCCACATTGTTTGATACATTGCCAGGTAGCCACGCGATCGCTCTCCTAGGGTCGAAGGTCTATATCGAGCTTAGCGGGTTTTCGCCGTCCCTGTCGCGGCGGTTCCGGGGAACGAGAGACGAAATACTGGGAAAATCTGGGGGCGATCGGCTTATCTTTCGCTTTTTTGTATAGTTTTGTAAACTTTATTAAAATCCGACGGGGCTAAGCCAGTAAGATGTTAAACGGCATTTACAGCGATTTATAATTTAGCCCTGTTTCGTCCGATTGGGAGAACTCTATGGAAGCTTTAGCATCAATTAACTGGGAACCCATTATTCAATTAACGCTGGTGGGTCTGATCGTGGTCGCTGGTCCTTTGGTGGTTTTCGTTCTGGCCTTCCGAGGCGGCGACCTCTAAAACGGTCTTTACATTTATCGTTCTGTTCCTCCACCTTGGCTCGATCGACTTGTGCGATCGAGCTTTTTCAATTTTTTTTAATCGAAGTTTTATCGGTTGGGTTGAGTTTACGAAATCCAACGGAAGCCAGTTTAAAAAGCCAGTTTAAAATTCGTATAAAATCTGATTGAAAACCGGGTGTATCTCAAATTTGTAAAGATACAGAATTGAAATGCACCCTTAAAAACCGCTATTTTTATCTGTTTGCTTGCCGCCTAGATTTGAGGGTTTTATTTTGAATTCTCGGCTGTTTGTTGGATGTCAATCTAACGAGGTTTGACGGATTTTTTAACTAAACTCGCAATGCTTGCATTGCGGCTTTAATTAAGTCGAAAAACCGCTTT
The DNA here is from genome assembly GCF_049974805.1 of Baaleninema sp. Taxonomy (NCBI): domain Bacteria; kingdom Bacillati; phylum Cyanobacteriota; class Cyanophyceae; order Oscillatoriales; family Oscillatoriaceae; genus Baaleninema; species Baaleninema sp. Next base: position 4,360 of record NZ_JBNGCO010000031.1, on the reverse strand, counting down.
TGTCGAACGTTAACTATTTTCGCATCCTCGCGACTCGTTCCGAGTAACCCCGTTTCGCTACCCTGTCGAACCGCGAGAACTTGACCGCGATCGTTGCGAATTCGGAGTTCTTTTCCATCTGCGAGTTCGTACAAACCGCATTGATAAAGGCGATTTTGATAGTCAAATTTGGCAATTTTAGGCTGAGGTTGGGGCGCAGGCGGTTCGGTTTTTGAAGCGTCGGCACTGGCTTCTTCGGAAGGTAATTCTTCAAGAGTTAAATCTTCAGAAGTTAAATCTTCAGAAGTCGAATCTTCAGAGGTTAACTCTTCAGATTTCGGAAGTTCTGCGATCGCCTCTTCTTTTTGTAACTCTTCAGAAGTCGCCTCTTCAGAGGTTGAATCTGAGGTTAACTCTTCAGATTTCGGAAGTTCTGCGATCGCCTCTTCTTTTTGTAACT
>NZ_JBNGCO010000031.1:0-3821 GCF_049974805.1 Baaleninema sp. | reverse complement strand
CTTCAGAAGTCGTATCTTCAGAGATGGAATAGTCTAGGCGGTCTTCTTCGACGTTGACCGATTCCGAGACAGACGATTCCGCGTCCGCCGTCAGTTCTACCCCGTCAGGAAGTCGCGCCCCGACGATTTCGAGTTCGATCGCCCGTTCGCCGTTCCAATGATTTTCTCGTAGCTTGTAGGCTAAATCCAGCCGCGTCGGTAGGGGAAAATAATCCCCCCAGCGCCAAGCGATCGCCTTTTTCTCCACGCCGTTCTCGTCGGCGACAGTTAACTTCAAATGTCCTTTTCCTACGAGTCTCTGTTCCAAAACGCGCAGGTTGTGAGTCCAAAACACCGGTTCCGGGTTGCCGATACCACAGGGTTGGAATCGATCGATCTCCTCATATAACGCCGCCTCCGCCGCCTCTAACGCCAAATGGCTGTCGATGGTCACGCGGGGTTTGAGATGGTGCGGTTCCAAACACTGACAGGCGAACTCACTCAAACGCGATCGAAACGCCTCGAGATTTTCCTCCGGTAGCGAAAACCCCCCCGCCGCTGGATGTCCCCCATGTTTCGAGAGTAAATCCTTGCAATATTCCAACGCCTCAAAAACGTTAAATTCAGGAATTCCCCGCGCCGAACCGCGAACCTGCTGCTTGTCTTCCTCTTCGTAAGTACAAATAAACACCGGAACCCCGTACCGTTCCACCAACCGCGACGCCACAATCCCGATGACGCCGTGATGCCAACTGTCGGAAATCGGCACCAACACCCGCGTTTCCATGAGGTCGATTTCCGAAGTTTCGCACCATTCGATCGCTTCCCGTTCGATGTCGTGACACATCCCCTGACGGGTTTGGTTGATTTGTTCGCATTGCATCGCCCGTTCCAGGGCAATACCCCTATCATCCGTCGACAGCAAATCGATAACCAACGGCGGTTCGCCGATGCGTCCGACGGCGTTAATCCGAGGTCCCAAGCGAAAGCCGATGGCGTCTGGTTTCAGGGCTTTATCGCCGTTTTCCGTGGTACCCGACACCTGCATCAACGCCTGAATTCCGGGCATCGTCGAGTGGGGTAGTAACTTCAAACCCTGTTTCACCCAGTAGCGGTTGACCCCCGACAGGGGCGCGAGATCGGCGATCGTTCCCAAGGTCAACAGTTCCAACAGGGGCAACCGCAACTCATCGAGATGCCCCAACTGTTCCGCCACGTACATGGCCAGCATATACGCCACTCCCACCCCTGCCATGCCGCGATAGGGAGAATCGGGGCGGGTCATTTTGGGGTTGAGAATGGCGCTGGCCAGGGGAATTTCCGGCGGTAAGTCGTGGTGGTCGGTTACGATGATTTCCATCCCCAGTTCTCGGGCTTCTTCAACGGGGGCGTGGGCGCTGATGCCGTTATCGACGGTAATAATGAGACCGACGCCTTTTTGGTGGAGTTCGTTGACGATGCGCGAGTTGATGCCGTAGCCATCTGTCATGCGGCTGGGAATGGCGTATTCGACGTTGGCGCCGCAGGTTCGCAAGGCCCGCAGGAGTAAGGCGGTGCTGGTCATGCCGTCGGCGTCGTAGTCGCCGCAGATGGCGATGAGTTGCCCGCTTTGACACATTTCCCGTATCAGGTCGTAACTGATGCCTAAGTCGGGGAAGTCGTCGATGAAGCGGGGCAGGTCGAGGGTTTCGGGGTTGAGGAAGATTTGGGCGCTTTCGGGGCTGTCGAAGCCGCGATCGATGAGGACGCGGGCGAGAACTTCGGGAAGGTGGAGGGTTTCGGCTAGTTCTCGAGTGCGATTCTCGTCGGGGTCGTGGAGATGCCACCGTTGGGGCGGGAGTTTGGGGGTTGCGGAAAATTGGCTGGGAGCGCGATCGAGCATTGAGGCGTTGGGAGGATGTCACTGTTCAGAATTATCACACGGGCTGCCTGGCTTCAATAGGCGGTGTTGGAAAAAGGGTTCACCACAGAGGCACAGAGGACATAGAGACAGACCGAGAGGATCTCGATGGCAACATCGATCGAGCGGGGGCGAGTTTGGGGTATAGTAGTAAGTCGCCTTGCATTTAGATTGAGTGGGGGCGTAACCTCCCCGATTCGATCGATGTCAGGCAAACGAGACGGTATCGATCGCCCTCGCTGCAACGGTGGGTTTGAGGGTCGATCGAACGTTGACTCCTTGCTTCGGGCGGTTCAAGTTAACGGCTCGAACGCCACTGTGACCATAAGGACTGGTTAGGACAGACCATGAAAGAGTTTATCTACGAAACCATGTACATCCTGCGCCCCGATTTGGGAGAAGAGCGCACGGATATCGAAATCAGCAAGTATCGCACGTTGTTGGAAGAAAACGGCGCTCAAGACCTAGATATTCAACACCGGGGCAAACGCCGTTTGGCTTACGAGATTGAAGACCATCGCGATGGTGTTTACGTTCAAATGAACTACGAGGCGCCGGGAGATGCGATCGCGAAACTCGAACGCGCCATGAGAATGTCTGAAGAGGTGCTGCGCTATCTGACGGTGAAACAACCCGTCGTGGCGGCGACTGCTGAAGGCGGCGACGAGGAAGAGTAAGGCGATCGATCTCGACTCGTGGTCTCGACGAAATCTTGACACGATAAGAGCCAGCTTGCGATAATAGGAAGTTGGCTCTTTTGTTTCAGCTCGGAACGGGTCGTACAAAGGCACAGTATCGCAAAGCCACAGCATCGCCACGCGATCTGGCTACCCCTACGGCAATTTAGAAAGGACGGTTTGATGACTTACGCAATTATCGAAACTGGCGGAAAACAGGTCATGGTGGAACCCGGTCGGTTCTACGATGTGGAACTGTTGCACGTGGAACCCGGCGAAGCCGTGACCATCGATAAGGTTCTGTTCGTTCGCCACGAAGACGACGCCCATGTGGGTCAACCTTGGGTGGAAGGCGCTACGGTAGAAGGCAAGGTGTTGGAACACCGCCGCGGCCGCAAGGTCATCGTCTACAAGATGCAGCCGAAGAAGAAAACCCGTAAAAAACGCGGTCACCGTCAGGAACTGACGCGGTTTGCGGTCGAACGCATCAGCGTCAACGGTACGGTGTTGGCGGAAAGCGACGCTTTCGAGGGGATGGGATCTGCCTCCGAACCCACGGAAGTGGTGGCTGAAGTTGCCGAAACTACGGCAGAATAAGAGATCGCGATCGGCGATCGCGAGCGTGAGATTTCACTGAGATTTCACGGAAATTTATTGTCGATCGAATATTCAATCAGGAGAAAGGATGGCTCACAAGAAAGGAACTGGTAGTACTCGTAACGGTCGCGATTCTAACGCTAAACGCTTGGGCGTGAAGCGTTACGGCGGCCAAGTGGTGAAAGCGGGCAACATTTTAGTTCGCCAGCGCGGTACGAAAATCCATCCCGGCGCTAACGTCGGTATCGGACGGGACGATACGCTGTTCGCCCTAGTCGATGGTATCGTCACCTTCGAACACAAAACCCGCAGCCGTAAAAAAGTTAGCGTGTACGCTCAAGCGGACGCTTAAACTGACGGTTGGCTATCCTCAGACGGTGCGTTAAGGTCTCTTGACGCACCGATTTTTTTTGAATTTGGAGAAAATCTCGGGGCGATCGATCGCTACAACGGTTTCAAAACCTGCCATCCCCCCAGTGGAATCGATCGAAGGTCTCGCCACGGGATGTTAAAAAACGATCGCGCAAACTGTAGGCGTTGCTACCAAAATTTGAGAAGATTTGCTACAAATATTCCAGTTCGTTTCAGTATCGCCGTTATCGAACCTGTGACCTTACCAAAAAATTGGGTCTAAAGCCTCGCCCCTTTTAGGGCGACTTTCCAAAAAG
>NZ_JBNGCO010000030.1:0-44383 GCF_049974805.1 Baaleninema sp. | reverse complement strand
TGTTGCTCTATCCCGCTTAAGCTCAGGCTTTCAGCTTTTTTGTCCTGTACTTAGGCCGCTTGTTGGTGTCTAAGACAAAAACAAAATTTGACATTGAATCTCCGTTAAACGGGTAATGTTTTCCTCGCCAATGTTTTCAGGGCTTGTTAGGCTAACGGCACTGCCTTACCCCTTCTAGGGCTGTTTAACCGTTAGCGGCAGGGCGATAAACTGGAAAGCATTTGTCGGTGCCATGACCCTAAAAACGTAGCCCCCAAAGGGCTTAGGCTGGTCAGCTACCTGAAGCTGGAGGCATGAAGCCCCCGTGCTTCAGCCGGGGGTGCTGACGACAAACGACTCCGAACCGATGGAACGATTATCAAATTATTGCTGTTGTTGCAGATAGCGAACCGCTTCCCGAGCTTGTTGCGCCGCCTCGTTGCGTCCCTGGCGATCGAACAACTGCGCCGCCTGTTGCAAATCATCGATGGCGCGATCGAACTGTCCGAGAGAGGCGTAGGCCAAACCGCGATTGCCAAAGGCTTCCGGGGTTTCACCATCGATGTCGAGAACCCGCTCGAAATCCTCGATGGCCGCTTGAGGGTCTGACTGTTGCAACCATAGCATCCCCCGATTGAGATAGACCGGAATTCGCAACCGCGACTGTTCCGCAGGAATGGCACTGAGGGCGTTTTCGTATCCCGCCAACGCCTCGTCCACCTGTCCGATTTCCCCTAAAGTCAGAGCGCGGTTATAGTGGGCTTCAATATAATCGGGATCGAGTGCGATGGCGCGATCGTAATTGTCCAACGCCGCTTCGATTTCTCCCAAAGCCGCGTCGATATTGCCGCGATTGAGATAGGGAATCGGATTGTCCGGTTCGAGTTCGATGGCGCGATCGAAATCCGCCAACGCCTCTTCCAAATCCGAGGCTTGCGTCGCTCCCGTCACGTAAACGTTACCGCGATTGATATAGGCATCGACGTAATCCGGACGCAGGGCGATCGCTTCCGTATAATCTTCGATCGCCCCCTCGAGTTCTCCGAGAACTTCTCGCGATCGCGCCCGGTTAAAATAGGCTTCGGGCAAATCCGAAGCGCGATCGATCAATTCCGAAAACGTCTCCACCGCCGCCGCATAATCTTCCGCCTCGAACTGACTCACCCCTTCACGAAACAGTCCGTCTGCTTCCGGCGAAAGCGTTTCAATGGTTTCCGTTTCCACGCCGACGGCCACAGCAGGAACCCCAAACGCTCCCAAAACCATCAACGCCAGCGTTGCCAAACCCTTTTGAAACGTTCTTTGAAGCGTTCTTTTCATATCCTTTGAAATCTCAATCCTATCTGCAAACCATTGCGCGGCGGGACGCCCCCCCACTCAACCTGACAGCAACAGCCCAACCCGTCCCCCTCGTCCTATCCACCTTAACGCAGTCTGCCCGAACACTGTCCGCCAAACAGAACATCCCCAAAAAACCCCTATCGACAGGGTTCTCGATATCATGACTCTGGACTGTTGCTGTTATCCGTTCGGCATTCCGGGCGGTTCGAGACGTGAACGACGCGCGAAAACAAATTTGGATTCTCATCATCGGGCGATTTATTTCCCAAATCGGAACCGGATTTACCCTGTTCTACGCCTCCATTTTCTTCGTCAACCAAGTCGGACTGTCCGCCACCGCCGTCGGTATCGGATTAGGAAGTGCCTCCGTTTCCGGCGTCGCCGGCCGCATCCTCAGCGGTTCCCTGTGCGACTCTCCCAACTGGGGACGAAAACGAACCCTGCTCCTCTCGGCGATTTTATCGGCGGCCGGTTCCTTCGTCCTGGCCGGAACCCAAGACTTCGCCACTCTCGTCGCGGGAAACCTCCTCAACGGAATCGGAATCGGCTTGTACTGGCCCGCCTCCGAAACCGTCGTCGCCGACCTCACCACCCCCGACAAACGCCGGGAAACCTACGCCCTCAACCGTCTCGCCGACAGCTTGGGGCTAGAATTCGGCATTATTTTAGGGGGCGCCTGGGTAGAAATGACGGGCAACTATCGCCTGTTGTTCGTCGTTGACGGACTTTCTTATTTGCTGTTTATGGTGGTTTTGGCGCTGGCCATCGTCGAAACCGGACAGCATCTCGAACGTTCGGAAAACCCCTTCGAGAACTGGGCGGTAGCCTTGCGCGATCGAACCCTTCTCGTCTACGTCGCCGTCAACATCCTCTTTACCACCTACATTTCCCAATCCCACACCGCCTTACCCGTCTACCTGACAAACTTCGTTCCCGTCGAAGACGGAAGCGGGTTTTCCCCCAAAATCATCAGCGGCTTGTTTACCTGGCACGTGGCGGTTTCCGTATTGTTACAGCTTCCAGTAGCCAAACTCCTCAACCGATTCAACCACGCCCGAGCCTTGATGGTGTCGGCGGTGATTTGGGCCTTGAGTTTCGTGGGGGTTTGGGCGACGGGAAACGCCGACGCCGGACCCATCCGAGGCGTGATTCAACCCATCGCCGACACCCTAGAAGCCCCGCTGCAAGCCCTCGACAGTAGCGTGAATTTCGGCTCTCCCTTAGTGGTGGCGGTAATTGCATTGGGGGTGATGGCCATTGCCACAGTCTCTTATACCCCTTCCGCCTCGGCGTTGGTGGCAGAACTGGCACCGGACAAACTGCGGGGCGTGTACCTCTCGATTAACTCCCTCTGTTGGGCAGTCGGTTACGCTGTCGGACCGCCGTTGGGGGGATTTGCGCTCGATCGCACCGAAGCCTTCGCCGACGGTTTCTGGCTGGCGTTAGCCGCCAGTATCGTTGTGGTTTTGGGCGTGTTACAACAGCTCGAGCGATTGCTGGTCAAACCCCCCCATTAAAAATCAATCCCGATGGCGTACTTGTGCCATTCGGGATGAGTACCACTTTTCAAATATTTGCGAACTTCAAAATACAAACTGCTGTGCGGTCGTCGCGGCGGGTGTTTCAGCAACATTTTCGCCTCTTGGGGCGTGCGATTGCCCTTTTTGACGTTACAGCGCACGCAAGCCGTCACCAAATTTTCCCAAGTATCGCCACCGCCGCGAGAGCGGGGAATCACGTGATCGAGGGTTAACTCATCTCCCGTGTAGTTACAATATTGACAAGTGTGTGCGTCTCGATAAAAGATGTTTCGACGAGTTAAGGGAATCTCTTTATAAGGAACTCGCACGTAGTAACGCAGTCGAATGACCGTAGGGAGGGGAAACTCCGGATAAACAAACTTGCCGTTATGTTCGAGTTGTTCCGCTTTCCCTTTGAGAACCAACACGATCGCCCGTTGCCAATTGGTGACGTTCAGTGGCTCGTAAGAGGCGTTCAAAACGAGAACCTTACCCATTGATGTGTCGATGGTGTCGAATTCCTTTACCAAAGGGTAGCATATTCGCTTCGAGATGGCTCGAAGTCGCCCCCTGGGTCGATCGTCGCGATCGCACCGTATTCTATCTAACTCGATTTGTCAGACTGGGTTGAGTAAACCTTGCATCTACCGCCGCCGAACTTGGGGTGAATTTCAGGTGAATTTCGCCAGAAGTCAATCTCGCCGTAAACTTGAGAGGGTCATGGTGACGGGTAGTCAGCAAGAAGCAGATCGCCAACATACGGAAACGCTCCTCGAGAGAGTCGCTCGCGATTTCCAACAGTCCACACGCGCCAGTCAAGGAAACTGTCAAGCGGTGGCCGCTCGTATTGTCGAAGAAGTCGAACGAACCTGTACGCAAAGCGAACGCATCCAGGCATCCGGTGAAGTGGCCGCCTGGGCTGAAAAACTCGCTCGCCATCGGGTGCAGCAATGTTTGCGGTACTACCGTCTCGGGTCTCGCGGCGGACGAGTCGAACTCCACAGCACTCTCAGCGCCATCGTCTACCGATATATTACGCCGCCGTCGGTACAGTCGAGTTATTACGGACGGTTGCAACTCATTGAAGATTTCTTACAGGGATTTTACGTTGAATCCCTCAACGCTTTGCGGCGGGAATTGGGACTCGATGCCACCTATTCCCCCCGGACGTTGTTGGAACTGTCCGAATACATGGCGTTTAGCGAACGCTACGCCAAACGGCGAATTACCTTAAAACGGGGTCGCAGCCAACAACTGGTGATTTTGAGGGCGCAAACCTTCGCCCAGCAACAACCGCCAGAGTTCGCCGTCGATCTCGATCGCGCCGGGGAAGGAAAACCCAACGATACCGATTCCACCTGGAGCGATTCCTCCACCAATCAAGTCCGCGATCGCATGGTGGACATGACCCCCGATCCCACCGATGACTTACTGCGATCGCGAGTCATCGACGAACTGATCGCCTATCTCGAAGCTAACAATCAAAGCCAGTGCGCCGACTATTTCGTCTTACGTTTACAAGACCTTCCCACCCACGAAATCGAAGCCCTTCTCGGTCTGACGCCGCGACAGCGAGATTATCTCCAGCAACGGTTTAAATATCACTTAATTCGCTTTGCATTATCCCATCGTTGGGAATTAGTTCACGAATGGCTCGACGCCGATCTCGATCGAGACCTGGGAATGACCCCGAGTCAGTGGCAATTTTTCCTGAATCGCTGTAGTCCCGAAGAAGTAGAATTACTGCAACGCAAGCGTCGCGGCCAGTCCGAAGAAGATATCGCACAACATCTCGGACGCACGCCCAACCAAATCCGACGACGTTGGTTTCAACTGCTCAAACTCGCTTGGGAAATTCGCAACGAACGAGTGTCCGGAGGAGACGAACCCACCGATGAATAATGATACGAATTACCCCAACAGGGACGAAGAGACGGTCGAAGATCGTTTCTTTGCGTGGCTTCTACGAGATCCGACGGACGATATGGCATCGCCCCCCGGAGACGACGAGGCAAATCTCGACACGACCCATCTCGACGTTCCGGATACCCTCGGGCTGGATGCCGAAGCCCGACTGGACTATCAATCGATCGCTATAGGAGACGAACCAACCGTGCAAGACCGCTTTCAAGCGCTACTCAAGCGCCGATTCCAAAACCAACTCCAAGATAACTTACCGCTCTTTCCCTGGGAGACGGAAGTGTTGGAGTACGATACAGATCCCGTTGACGAGCGAACTGGGGTAAGAGTTCCCAGCCTCTTGTGGTTGAAACAACTACAAACGATCGAACTTCCCGTTACCCTTCCTGAAGAGGTGTTATCGGAACTGCTGGCTCGCTGTCAGCAACTCGTGGGGTCTTCGTTGCGCCAGGGCGAGCGGCTCATGGCTGCTGTGGAAAGCCTGTTTCCCGAGCGCGAAGAGGAACTCAACCTCTGGACGGAACGCCTGTTAATTTGGTCTGCCAGTCGCGGCGGCGACAAACTGCTCGAATCCTCCGACGCCGCCGACAACTTCCCGCCGTCTTACGACGCGGCTACGCCCACTCAACAAATGTTGCTGTCGCTGTTAGCAGCAAAAGAAATCGTCGAAACCCTGTCGCTGCACGTTTCGCCGGACGCTCCGGAACGACGCCAATGGCTCACCAGCCGGGGTTGGCTGACGGTGGAAGCGGACTACCGCAACGACAGCGATCGTCCGAGGCTTACCGCCCTCTGTCAGCTTCCTGAAGGCGGCCGGGTGCAACTGTGCGGCGACGCCAAACTCGCCACGGCTCAACGTTCGGACCCGGGAGATCTCTGTGTCGAACTCCCCGACGTGCGACTCGACGGCACTTATACGTTAGAAGTCCGTCTCGATTCTTCGGAACAGTCGCCTCTGGTGTTCGCCATTTGCCCCGGCGTCTAGAACAGCGAACCTTAAACGGCGAACCGTTAACGGTTTGCGGGTTGTCACGACATCCAAGGGTACGTGACGCGGCCAGAAAACCTGGGTACAGTCCGGTTAATGGAGTTACGACCGCGTCGCGCACTGCCCTGTCTGTTATTGATTATCAATTATCGCCGCAGCCATCCGTTCAGGGTAAAGCGACTGTCCTCGAACTGTTTTGAGGGACAGCGAACTGGTCTGACTTCGTGCTGACAGCGACTGTCGAAGAAGATAATGCTGTTGTTTTGCGGTTCGACGGGGGTGAAGCGATCGCCCTCGACGACTTTTCCCAAGGTGGAATCGGTTTCGTACATCCGCAATTCGCCGCCCGAGTAAGCTTTGGGAGGGCAGTGGAAATAGTAAACGTAGGTGAGTTCTCGGGTGGCAGTTTCCGGAGAGCCAGAATCGTTGTGAACTTTGTAATAACAGCCGTCGTTGTGGGCGGTTAGCTGCATTTCCAGTTCGGTGACGTTGAACGGAACGCGATCGAGTCGATCGCAAACTTCGGGCAAGACTTGCAGGATGCGCCGTTTGAGAAGTTGGTAAAACTCGCAGTAAAAGGTGGCGTAAAGTACCAAAGACCGGCGGTAGTCTGTGGCTTGGTTAGTCGTACTGGACGAGATGAAGTTCTCGCGGTTGGTTAAGGCGATTTCGAGGGCTTGTTGGTTCTCCTCGGGAGAGAGGAAGTTCTCGAGGAGAACGTAGCCATCGAGGGGGTGGGTTTTAGGGTTAGGACGATTAACGTTCTCTTTAACTTGGCAGGAGGGCGCGATCGCCTCGGTCTCTGCCAACGAGCTTTCGCGTCCGGTTTGTTGGTGAAGCGCGATAACTTGCAGGGCAATCTCTGCGCGATCGCCCACGGACAGGGTCGTATCGTCTAAAATTTCGTCGAGCGTGCGCACAGACTTCGAGACGAGTCGCTGCCAAGCTTCTTGGAAGTTATTTGCCAACAAGGTTTGTGGGGGAGATTGCAAAACGAATGGTTGTTGTGGCGCCTTGGGGGGCGATCGCTCGCTTCTGTTTTCCCTCGAAAGAGCGTGGAATTCGTCCAGAATGCAAAGTTCGAGAAGCGAGCGCCCGCGATCGCGCCATTGCCCGAGTCAGAGTCAAAATCGATACTCTTAACGGTACAATGCCTCAATGTTTTCATAAAAAAACCGTCGTTCTGTCGGGTCTCGAACTTTTCAGTTTAGAAAATGCCGAAAACAGTAGATGCAGACCCTTCAGACAGTACGGCGATTAGCTGAGTTGACGGCGGCGAGAGTATTTGAACGCTGCGCCCACTGCCATCAAGCCCAAGATAGCCGACGGTTCGGGAACTTCTTTCGGTGGCGGTGTCGGCGTGGGGGTGGGAATCGGTGTCGGAACCGTGGTGTACATTTTCGTACTACCGTTGCGACTGGCACCGACGCTTTGCATCCGAACACCAACGCCTCGATTGGCGAAGTTTTCGATCGAAAGCGCTTGCTGAGCGTGTCTGACGATAAACGACGTTCCTTGGAAGTCGTCTTTTCCCCCTTTGGTACCTTGCTGCCCGATTTCGAGGGCGAAGTTGAAACCATCAGAAGGAGCCGTCGCGTCGGGATAGTTGGCATCGACGCCACCGTTGAGAGAGGCTTTATCTGCTTTTAGCAGATCTCCCGCCGAACTTCTGTAGATGTCGCTACTCTTCAAGTTATAGAAGTTGTTGTCGTCGAGATCGGCGAACGGATTGCTGTTTGCCGTGAAGTTTAAGCCGTCTACGAGAGTATAATCGTCGATATCGAAGAAAATACCGCGCAAATCGGCTATATTTACGGATTCATCCACCATAAAGTCGAATTGAACGCCACCGTCGTCGAGATCGCTGAGATCGATATCAACTTTAGCGTCGCTCCCCGTAAACGGAGTGATTGAAAAGTTTAAAGAACCTGCCCTAGCCGGGGTTGCCGCAAGGAGGACGACCGGTGATAGGGCGGCGCTGAGTATGAGTGTTAAATATCGCTGCATTGCCTTCCTAACCCTAAACAGGAAATACCTCTTCTATTTTTAATGTAAGCACAATTTTTCAAGGGAACTGAAAACTTTCTGTAAAGTTTCGGACAAGCTATGTGAATTTTTTGTATGCTAGAGCCTTTTTGAGATTCGATCGAGAGAGCTGTAACCCTTTATAACTCAAGAATCATGCAATTCTTCTCGAGTTTCGATCGGGTCTTTTTTTTCCGAGATTTCAACGATTTTTTGAAGTGAAATTACGTAATTCTTAGGTGTTTTCTAGTTTTTGTCTGCGTATTTTTGCGGATATTAACTGCCCAAAGAATGGCAATTCAAGGCTGTAGGGTAAAGGGCCTCGGTGGTCGTACCCTTGAGGTGGGTCAGCGCTCTCGGCGCTCCCGTGAACTCGCTGACTGAAAAATATGTCACAGTGAAAAGGAGACCCCCTGTCGCCTGCATATCTCTAGGATAGTTGAAATGTCTGAATCTCGGAGTTGGAGAGTCACTGACATCGTGCGGTTACGGCCCCTGTGGGAGCATCTACGATCGATCCCCCGTCCAGTTCCCGAAGACTCCATCGCCCTGCGAGTTCTCGTTCAAGGGATGGTCATCGTGGGCATCGTCGCCACCGATGTCGCCGCAGACACCCAAATGAGCCTGTGGGCAATACCGTTGAGTCTCTTAGGGGCAACCTGGAGTTGGTATAGACGGCGCCACCGCAATACATTAAGCAAATTTATCCTCGCCATTGCCTTGCTCGTGGCATTAGTGGCGTTTTTGAGCAATCTCGTCACAACGCTCAACGATACTCGTCTGATCTTAGCGGAACTCCTCATTCAAGTTCAAGTTTTACACAGCTTCGACCTGCCCCGACGTAAAGACTTGGGCTATTCGATGGTGATCGGCTTGATTTTACTGGGGGTTGCCGGAACCATCAGCCAAACCATGGCCTTCGGGCCGTTTTTAATTCTATTTCTGTCCTTTGCCGTACCCGCCCTGATTTTCGACTATCGATCGCGCCTGGGGCTGACCCGTCAAGGCGAAAAACGCTCTCCTCGACAATCCAAAAAGGGTTTCGGTCAATCTTTTCCCTGGAAAGCCAGCCTGATTTCGATCGCGGCGGTATTGGGGTTAGGCCTAATCCTGTTCGCCCTCATGCCCCGGGTCCCCGGCTACCAACTTCGCAGCTTTCCCGTCAGTGCCACCATTGACTTTCAAGGGCGGTTCGAGGGACGGAACATCGTCACTCCCGACGGCGGTGTGGGAAGCGAAGACGCCGACACCGACGGCATGGGCAACGCCACCGAAGGGGCCGGCGAACTGGACGATACTTATTATTACGGCTTTAGCAACCGCATCAACCAAAACCTTCGAGGCACCATGACGCCGAAAGTGGTCATGCGAGTTCGATCGCAAGCCCCCGGATTCTGGCGCGTCACCGCCTTCGACGAATACACCGGCCAGGGATGGCGCATTTCCCGCAACGACGACGTTCGCCAAGTCGAGCGTTCCCCCTGGACGTTTCGATTTACCTTGCCGTTTATCGAAGTTCGCCGTAACACCCAAGAAGTCATCCAAACCTACAGTATCGTCTCCGACTTACCCGGTTTGATTCCCGCCCTCGACCAACCGCAATTTATCTACTTTCCCACCGAAGAAATTGCCGTGGGACCCGAAGGATCGCTTCGATCGCCGGTGTTCCTCGCCGACGGCTTGACCTATACCGTCATTTCCCAAGTCTCCCAACGCGATCGAACCCTCCTCGGACAAGCCCCCACCGACTATCCCGAACGTATTGAAGCCAACTATTTCCAAGTACCCGACGACCTGCGCGATCGACTGCAGGCGTTTACCGAAAACATCCTCGCCGACGCCCCCAACCCCCTCACCAACCCCTACGAAAAATCCCTCTATCTCGCCCAATACCTCAAACAAAACTACCGCATCCCGCAAAATCCCTTCGGATTGCCCTACCTCGAAGAAGGAGAAGACCTAGTAACGAACTTCCTATTTCGCTGCGAAACCGCCGTAGATCCCGAACTCTGTTCCCCTGGGGGCTATCCCGACCACTTCTCCACCGTCTTAACCGTCCTCTTGAGATCGATCGGCATTCCCGCCCGTTTAACCACAGGATTCGCCCCCGGAGAGTTCAACCCCTTTACCGGACTCTACGAAGTCAAAAACACCCACGCCTTCGCCCTGACGGAAGTCTACTTTCCCCGGTACGGTTGGTTCGCTTTCGACCCCATCCCCGGCCACGATGTCGTCCCTCCCTCGGTCTCTGAATACCAAGCCTTCGGCGTATTGCGTCAGTTTTGGGATTGGGTGGCCGGCTGGTTACCCTCTCCCGTCACTGGATTTATCGGCGGCCTGTTCCAACTCATTGGAAAGGCCATCGAATGGGTGTTGCGGCTGTTCCTCAAAGGCTGGTTCGGCATTCTCTCGGGGTTGCTCCTCTTCGCCTGTTTTGGCTTCCTGGGATGGTTGAGTTGGCAAGGATGGCGCGAATGGACTTACCGCCGCCGCCTTTCCAAACTTCCCGAAATCGAGCGGTTGTATCGGCAAATGTTGCGAACCCTCAACGATCGCGGACTTGGCAAACATCCCGCCCAAACCCCGATAGAGTTTGTCGGTGTCGTGCGCGATCGCGCTCCCCTCGACCTCGCCGATACCATCGACGCCATCGTTAACGCTTACGTTCGCTGGCGTTACGGCGGAGAAGTCGCCGACGTAAAATCCCTACGCCAACGCTGGAAAACTCATCAAACATGGCGTCCGAAACGGAAAAAAACAACTGATAATTGATAGGGAACAGGGAACGGGGAACAGTTCCTCTGCGATCGCAGCGATCGCACCATCTCCGGAAACTCCGTCTTGACGGCATGACTCGATCGCGACAAAATCGCCCTGTAGAGAGTTGAGGAATCGATCGTGGCAGCGTTTGAAATCGAAACCCAGTGGGTCAAAGTGGCTAACGGGGAGTTAGAAATCGATGCCTATTTGGCGCAACCGAAAGGAGACGGAACCTTTCCCGGGATTGTGGTATTTCAGGAAGTCTTCGGCGTCAACGCCCATATTCGCGACGTAACGGAACGCATTGCCAGAGAGGGATATGTGGTGTTGGCGCCGGCGTTGTACCAACGCTTTGAACCGGGGTTTGAAGTGGGCTACGGCGAGGAGGATTTGAAAAAAGGACGGGAGTATAAGGTGCAAACGAAGGCGTCGGAGTTGTTGAGCGATACTCAAGCGTCTTTGGACTATCTCAAGGGTTTGTCGAACACCACTGATAAATTCGGTAATATTGGGTTTTGCTTTGGGGGTCACGTGGCCTATTTGACGGCGACGCTGGAGGATTTCGAGGCGGTGGCGTCGTTTTATGGGGCGGGAATTGCGACGATGTGTCCGGGGGAAGAGAACGGCGCCACGATCGATCGGACGAAGGAGATTTCGGGGACGGTGTACGCCTTTTTCGGCACTGAAGATCCGTTAATTCCCCTTGAGGAGGTCGATCGCATTGAAGCGGCGTTAACCGAAGAGGGGGTTTCCCACCAAATTTTCCGATACGAGGGGGCGACTCACGGCTTTTTCTGTAATCGGCGAGACAGCTATAACGAAGAGGCCGCGAGTCAGGCGTGGGAGGAGGTGTTGCAGCTCTATCACACCCACTTAAAAGGATAGGCGATCGCGCTGAGCCAGCGTCCCCGGAGGCGCTTGACTTTTGAACGCCGAGTTTCAAACGCCGAGCCTCAAGTGACGGTAAAAAGCTCAACAAAAAGCTGGTGACAAGATTTGAACTTGCGACCGGCTGATTACAAATCAGCTGCTCTACCACTGAGCTACACCAGCACGTTATTTAATATAACAAACTTCGACTCAGATGCGATCGTCTTGGGGAACCCAAATCGCCCTGAGTGCATGGCACGGCGAACTGAATCGAGTACAATTGGAGTGCGTTCTACCCGCAGCGTCGAGACGTTCGGCCGTTTTCCCAACTCAAGTCATTCATGCGTGCGAGTTGGGAAATTTTGGAGCGGTTTTGCGCCCGAGCCGGGGAACTACCCCACCTGTTCGAGATATCGATCGACATCTTCGAGGGTGCGCGTCAGTTCGACCTCGGTACTCACTCGGAGGCGTTCGTCGCGCAAAGTTAACAAAATTTTGGCCGAAAACGGCGTCGGCCAGATATTGGGATTGCAAAACACCTCGAGGAAAACCTCACCGGTATACTGATACTCGATCGGTTTTTGCGGTGTCGGGCGTTGGGAACCTCCAGCCGGACGAGCGGCGACGGCTTTTAACCGTTCCGCAAGCTGCACGAGAGTGACTTTCAACTCGCGAGCCGCTTCCGGTGTGAAGTTAAAGGACACAGACCCTTCGGTGAAGTTCAGAGTCAGTTGGGAACTAGACATAGCGCGATCGCCTCTGGAACGATGTGCTATATCATGTTACCTACGATTGGGTCGCTCGCTAGGCTCCTGTCTCTGAATTGATGTGTCGATCGATGGCGATCGAACCGTCCGGGCGGAGGAGAGCGATAGCGGTTTCAGGTGAGTTGTGCGGCAAGCGAAATTTCGTCCGATAATAGACTCGAGTGGGCTATTCCGACCGCCTTCGGCAGTCTCGCTCGCTCCATCGACCCAGTTTCCCGAGCGTCTCGCGCACTCAATTTCACCTAAATTTTAGAACGAAAGTGTGGTCATGGCCCCTGCCAAAATTCTGGTCGTCGATGACGACATCGCAGTTCGGAATTTAATCCACCGCTTCTTAAGCAAGCAAGATGACTACGTCGTCGAATCGGCCGAGGATGGTAAAACAGCCCTCGCTCTATTCGAGCAACTCAACCCGAACTTAGTAATCTTAGATGTAAACTTACCCGACACGACCGGGTATCAACTCTGTCAAGAAATGCAGGGTCGCACGGGGGTATTTATCATGATGCTCACGAGTCGGAACGACGAAGAAGATGTAGTCAGAGGGTTTGAAAAGGGAGCGGACGACTATCTTACAAAACCTTTCAGTCTCGCGGAATTAGGCGCCCGCGTCGCCGCCGTGTTGAAACGACAGCGAACTATCACCCCCGCTCAACAACAGGGAATCGTCCTCGGTGACTTACTCATCGACCCGGGAAGTCGGGAAGTCACCCTCAATAACGAACCTGTTCCGCTAACGGCGTTGGAATTCGATTTACTCCATTTCCTGGCCAGCCATCCCGGTCGCGTGTGGCGTCGCTCGGAGTTGTTACAAGAAGTGTGGGATTACGATTATGTGGGCGACCAACGGGTTGTAGACGTTCATATCGGCCAAATTCGCCGCAAAATCGAAGGAAACTCCAACAAACCTTCTATGATTCAAACGGTGCGCGGTGTGGGCTATAAATTCGAGGCGCCTTCGTCCTCGGCCAGTTGATTTGAGAGTTTATTTGAGGGGAGTTCGCCTCTCGTCGAACCTTTGATAGGGACGTTGTCTGCAACGTCCCTATCCTGTTTTCGATTGATTTTTGGGTATTTTTGAGGGGAAAGAACGAGGGGAAGAAACCCGGTTAATTTCAAGGCTTCCGGCATTTTTCGGTCGGCTTCTATCGCCCTGTTGTTGGTAACTTTTAACCCCAAAATCGACATCATCAGGATGTCGATTTTGGGGGGATTTTTGAGTTGAAGATGTACCCAAAGGTACTCAAAAACCGAAAATAATATCGAAACAAACTGCCGCTTTCAAGGGTTATTTAATCCAAGATTTTATCGAGGTAAATTGGCTAAATCCAACCGGAAAATAGCGAATTTACCCCGAAAACCCTATTCCATCTCAAACAGAACTTTGGAATAAAGTTTCCAAATAAACCCGTGCGGCACGGCGGTAATTTTGAGACGCTTCAGGAGTACTGCTATCTCCATTTTGCAGGAGAAACAGAGACAGCGCGGCGGAAAATACCCGATCTTGATCCCAGTCGGGATGGCTGTCCAGGTAACTCTTGAGCGATTGATGTAAGTCTTCGGGAATTTCTGCCAGTATGCTGACGCTTGTATTCATAGCTGCCTCCTAAGCTGGGGGATTACAGGGAACCGCGAACAGGAAACCGCGAGCAGTGAAGGGACGGTCGAAAGAACCGATTTAACACTCCGATCGCTGAAAACGAGCGACTTGATAACTGCCGATCGATCGCGCTGGTGAGGGGTCGCTGTAAAAGGGTCTGGTTTTATGACCCGTCGCATTATTGTGATCTGAGAAGGGGTGGGGTTGTCAATGTTGCAAAATATTAAAAACGCCGCAACCAAGCCTTTGGATTTACGAAATAATGCGGGTTTCAAGGCTGTTTTTGTTACATTGCTTTACAAAAAAACGCCGAATCTGAGAGCGGAAGGAGAGCGGCGGAGAAATCCCCAACAATTCCACCGAGTCCCGGTCTATCGTCGTCGCCTGTGGAAAACTTGCTCCAAGCTGTGGAAAACAGGAGAAGAACCTGTGGAAAGTCTGTGGAATCTGTGGGGAAAATCCCCAGGAATGATAAGAATTGCAAAGGGCTGCAAAACTTGAAAATTGCCGTAATATGACAGATGCAGCCAACACCGATCGTTTATGGTTCGCTTTCCCTGGCGTCGTCCGCCACAGCCCGATCCCAATCCTTCAGAGTCCCCCAGCGGTCTAGGTACCTTCGGCGGCGTCTTCACCCCCTCAATCCTCACGATTTTGGGGGTCATTATGTATCTGCGGTTTGGCTGGGTGGTGGCCAACGTCGGTTGGGGCGGAAGTCTGGCCATCGTCACCCTTTCCACCTCTATTACGTTTTTAACCGGCTTGTCGATTTCGGCGATCGCCACCGATCGCGTGGTGCGTGTCGGCGGTGCCTACTACATGATCAGTCGCTCCCTGGGCATCGAAACCGGTGGCGCGGTGGGCATTCCCCTCTACTTCGCCCAAGCCCTCTCGGTGGCGCTCTACACCTTGGGTTTTGCCGAAAGTCTCAGCAACAGCTTTCCCGCCCTCAGCAACACCCAAACCCTCGTCGCCCTCATCACCACCATCGCCGTGGCCGCCCTTGCCGTTAAATCGGCGAACCTGGCCATCCGCGCTCAATACTTCATCATGGCAGCCATCGTCCTGTCGCTGCTGTCCTTTGCCTTCGGCCATCCCATCACCGCCGAAAGCGATATCGGTGCGTGGAACGTTTCCGGGCGCGTCGGCGAGCCGTTCTGGGTGGTGTTTGCAGTGTTCTTCCCCGCCGTAACGGGGATTATGTCCGGTGTGAATATGTCTGGGGACTTGCGCGATCCCTCGAAATCGATTCCCATCGGTACGCTTTCGGCTATTGGCGTCGGCTACTTGATTTATATGGTGCTGCCGGTCTTTTTAGCCACCCGCGCCGATTTTACGGCGCTGACGGAAAACCCCCTGGTCATGCGCGATATCGCCCTTTGGGGCGATGCGATTTTATTGGGGGTTTGGGGAGCGACTCTTTCGAGTGCGTTGGGTAGTATCCTGGGAGCGCCTCGGGTGTTGCAAGCGCTGGCGCGAGATGGGGTTTTGCCGCGATCGCTCCGCTGGTTGGGACAGGGCCACGGCCCCGACGACGAGCCGCGCTACGGTACCTTCGTCACGTTGGGTGTGGCGGTGGCGGCGGTTTGCGTGGGGGATTTGAATCTCATCGCCCCGGTGTTGACCATGTTTTTCCTCTCGACGTACATGGTTTTGAACGTGGCGGCGGCGGTGGAAGGATTTTTGCAAAGTCCCTCGTTCCGTCCGACGTTTCGGGTGCCTTGGTTTTTGTCTCTGGTGGGCGCTCTGGGCTGTTTGTCCGTGATGGTTCTCATCAATGCTGTGGCCGCTGTGGTGGCGGCGATTTTGGTGGCGGGGATTTATGTTTGGCTGGAACGGCGGGAACTGCAATCGGCTTGGGGGGACGTGCGCCGGGGCTTGTGGGTGGAACTGGCGCGGTTGGCGATTCTCAATTTGGGGGATACGCCGGATACGAAAAACTGGCGGCCGAATATTTTGGTGCTTTCGGGGGCGCCGATGCGCCGCTGGCCGCTCATCGAGTTGGCGGCTGCGTTTACTCACAACCGAGGTTTGATTACGGTGGCGAGTGTTTTACCGAGTGGTTCTCGGGATTTGGCGCAGCAAGCGTCCCTCGAAAGCAAGATTCGGGAATACGTGGCGAAACGGGGGGTGCAAGCGTTGGTTCGCATTGTGACGGCTCCCGATCCGTTTGTGGGGGCGGAACGGTTGGTGGAGGCTTACGGTTTGGGGCCTTTGGTGCCGAATACGGTGTTGTTGGGGGATAGCGAACGGGAAGATTTGCGGCGGGATTATTGTAAGTCGATCGCTACGTTGCATCGATCGCGCCGCAGCGTGATCGTTTTTCGGGAAAATCCGGAGTTGGGGTTCCGCAACCGCCGCCGTATTGATGTGTGGTGGGGCGGGTTGCAGTCGAACGGTGGGTTGATGCTGTTGTTGGCGTATCTGCTCCGCACGAGCGATCGATGGCGCGGTGCGACGATTTATCTGAAGTTGGTGGTCCCCAACGAAACGGCGGCGCAGGCGGCTCGCGCTAATTTGGAGAATTTGGCGCAACAACTTCGTATGGGGGCGCTGTCTCAGGTGTTGGTCTCCGACGGACGACCGTTTCCGGAGATTTTACGGGAGTCGTCTCGGGCGGCGGATTTGGTCTGTTTGGGGATGGCTCAACCTCGGGAAGGGCAAGATTTCAGCGAGTATTACAGCCGCTTGCAGGGGATGGCGTCGGGACTTCCGACGACGCTCTTTGTGCTGGCGGCGTCGGATTTTGCCTTTGAGGAAGTGTTGCAGGGGAAAGAGTAGCGATTTTGGGGTCTTTGCACCGCTGAGACACAGAGGATACAGAGGGGTTCGATGCTGTGCTTTTGCCAAGGGTCTTGGAACGAGAATCGCCGCCCCTCGGATGTTTTTTTGACAAAAATACCAAAATATGATAATGAGGGAAGGTACGCAAGGCGAAGTTGGGCGGGTTTTCCCACGTTCGCGAAGCGTCTCGGAACGAGAATCGCCTGTCGTGAAATATTGGATATACCATGACGGATCGGGCTTACAGCGTGTTGTTGTCCGAGGACGATGGAGGGTTGGCGGAGGCGTTACGCGGTCTGTTGCCATCGATCCCCCACGTCCGTTACGAGCTGGTGTGGCATCCCGGCGAAAACCCGGCCACCGCAACCCCGTCAGATATATATCTGGTTAAAGAAGACCGTCTAGGGGAACTGTCTCCGTTGCAGCAACGGAAAGCGATCGCCCTCGTGGACAGGGTAGAGGCGGGACTGGCGGCGTTAGAGGCGGGGGCGGGGGATTATTGGCTGCGCGATCGCCTGGATTTGGGGAGTTTGGAAAAAAGCCTGCGCTTGCTGCGATCGCGCGATCGCAACCACCTCTACGAAACGATTTTCGGCGATTTGGCCGAAACTGTCCTCGTCACCGACAACGAGGGAAACTTGCTGTGGGTTTGTCCCAACGTGGCGCGAATTTTCGGATATACCGCCGAGGAAGTGATGTCGATGAAAACCGTAGGGGGTTTGCTGCCGAAAAATTTGTTCGATTTCGAGGATTTGGCCAAAAACGGCGAACTCTGCCATCTCGGATGCAGCATTTTCGATCGCAGCGGCGTCAAACACTGGTTAATCGTTCAGGTCAAACAACTCGAGGGCGATCGCCTCTCCTATATTTGTCGAGACATTACCGAACAGCAAAAAGCTCAGCAGGAAATTGACGCCTTACACCAGAATTTAGAACGGCGAGTTCGACACCGCACCGCCCAACTCCAACGACTCAACAACACGCTCACCCGAGAAATCCGCCACCGCAAGCAGATGGAAGCGGCTCGGCTCGAGAGCGAAGCCAAATTTCGCGGGATCGTAGAATGTGCTGGGGTCGGCATCGGACAAACGAATTTTGAAGGACGCTGGATTTTTGTCAATCGCAAACTCGCGGATTTCCTGGGTTACGCTCCCGCCGAGTTACAACAGACCACCTGGCAGGCGTTAACCCATCCTGACGATCTTGCGGCGGATCTTCAATGGGTCCGACAACTGTACGCAGGTCAGATCGATCGCTACAGCCTGGAAAAACGATTTCTACGCCGCGACGGAACCGTGGTTTGGGCGCAAATTTTCATGACCTTATTACGGGACGCGGCGGGCAATCCCGCCTCGTACATCGGCGTTTTTGAAGACATCAACGATCGCAAACAAGTCGAAGCCGCTCTCCAAGAACGAGAACGGGAATTTCGCACCTTAGCCGAAAACTTTCCCGACGTCATTTCCCGGTTCGATCGCCAACTGCGTCACGTCTACGTCAGTCCCACCATCGAACGGCTCACCGGACTGCCCGTCGAAACCTTTATCGGCAAAACCAATCGGGAACTGAAGATGCCCGAATCTCTCGTAACGCAATGGGAGCAGTCGATCGAAACAGTATTTGAAACCCAACAGACTCAGGAAATCGAATTTGCCTGGCCGTCCCCCGATCGCGTTCGATTTTTTCAATCCCGACTGGTTCCCGAATACGACGAAGACGGTTCCGTGCGCTTCGTGATGTCCGTAACGACTGACATCAGCGATCGCAAACAGGCCGAAGCCGCCATCGAACAACTGGCCGAACGTCTCATCGCCGTCATCAACACTGTGGACGAAGGCATTACCCTCAGCGATCGCCAGGGAAGCTTCGTGATTTTCAACCCGCCCATGCAGGAGATGACCGGGTACAGCCTCGAAGAAGCCAATCGCTGCCAAAACTTCTTAAAACTGCTCTATCCCGAACCCCAAGCTTTTCAAGAAGCCGAAGCCCACCTCGATCTCGTCGTCCAAAACGGTCAGTCTCGCAACCGAGAAACCCAAATTCGCGCCAAAGACGGAACCCGTAAAACGCTCCTAGTCTCCACCACCGTCATGCAGTTCGACGATCGCGAGTGGTTTCTGAGTGCCTACCGGGACATCAGCGATCGCAAAGCCACCACCGAAGCCCTCGAACGGGAGCGCAACCGCCTGGCCGAAGCCCAAAAACTCGCCCACGTGGGAAGTTGGGAGTACGACTTCCTCACGCGCGAGCTGTCTTGGTCCGAAGAAACCTTTCGGATTTTCGGCTTCGATCCCCAGCGACATCGGGAACCGACGTTAGACGAACACCTTCAACAGTTTCAGGAGGCCCATCTCGACCGTTGGAGAGCTGAAATTCACCGAGGACTCCACGAACGCCGTTCCTTCGACTTGGAAATCTCAGTGTGGCGTCCTGACGGCAACCTGCGCCACATTTACGTCAAAGGCCATCCCATTTACGCCGACGATGGCGAACCGATGCGCCTGTTTGGAACCGTTCTCGATATTACCGATCGCAAGCGGTACGAAGAAAAACTCGAAGAAAGCAAACGTTTCGTCGAACGCATCGCCGACGCTTCCCCCCAACTGCTGTACATTTTCGATCTCGAAGGGCGACGCTGTACCTACGTCAACCAACAAAGTCTGTCCGTGCTGGGATACGCTCCCGAAGTCGTTCTCGAACGGGGATACGACCTTCTGCGAAACTGTGTTCGGGGGGAAGATTTACCTGCCTTAACTCCCCTGTGCGATCGCCTACAGCACCTCCAAGAAGGAGAAGTTTTGGAATGGACCTTTCAAATCCAACATCGCGACGGAGGCGATCGCTGGCTGCGTTCCCGCAATGTCGCCTACAGTCACGACGACAGCGGCGTAACGCGAGCCATTCTAGGAACTGCCACCGACATCACCGAACACCAACAGGCACAATTGGAACTTCGCCGCAGCGAAGCTCGCCTACAAACCATTATTAACAGTACTTCCGACAGCATCGTCATCGTCGATCGCCAAGGTATCGTGCAGTTTGCCAACCCCTCGGCTGCCCGACTGTTTGGCCGGCCCCTCTCCCGACTCGTCGGCTTGGAGTTCGGACAACCCATCGTTGTCGGAAGTGCCAGCGAACTGCACGTGATTCGGCCGGGGGGCAACTTGGGCATCGCAGAAATGAACGTCGCCGAAACCCACTGGGACGGCGAGGCCGTGTACGTGGTTTCGTTGCGGGACATCACCGAACGGCGACAGGCCGAAGAAGCCCTGCGGGACAGCGAAACGAAATTCCGGCAGATGGCGGAGAACATTCAAGATGTCTTTTGGTTGTTTGCCCCGCAAACCGGGGAACTGCTCTATGTCAGTCCCGCCTACGAAAGTATCTGGCAGCGATCGCTCGAAGAGCTGTACGCAATGCCTCAATCCTGGCTGGATACGGTGTATCCCGAGGATCTCGATCGCGTTCGCCTGTCCCTCGCTCTCGAGTCACAAGGTCAGTGCGGCCGCTGTGAGTATCGTATCGTCCGACCGAACGGCGAGTTGCGCTGGATTGCCTCGCGCACCTTTCCCATTTACAACGAACGGGGGGAAGTGGTACGAACGGCGGGGGTTGCCGAAGACGTGACCGATCGCAAGCGCACGGAAGCGGAATTGGAAGGCTATCGCACGCAACTCGAAGCGTTAGTGGCACAGCGAACGGCACAACTGCAAGCGGCCAACCATCGTTTACAAGAGGAAGTGGCGCAACGGCGACAGGCGCAAGCGAGACTTCATTTTCAGGCGCGACTGTTGGATGTGGTAGAACATGCTGTCATCGCCACGGATTTGTCGGGGGCGATCGTCTATTGGAACCGTTTCGCCGAGCGGCTTTACGGATGGTCTTTGGAAGAGGTCAAGGGATGCAATCCCAACGACATCATCTCTACTTCGGACTCTCGCGATCGCGGACAGGAATTGATGGAACGGTTGAATCGCGGGGAAAGTTGGTCGGGAGAGTTTATGGTCAAACGCCGCAACGGACGAGAGTTTCCGGCCCTCGTCACTACTTCGCCCATTTTCAACGAAGATGGGAAATTGGTGGGAGTGGTGGGGGTGTCGATCGATATCAGCGAACGCAAACAAGCTGAGGAAGCCCTGAAGCAGACCAACGCCGAACTTGGCATCGTTGTCGAACAACAAACGCGGGATTTAGCTGAAGCGATCGAGCAGTTACAGGGGGAACTGGTCAAACGCAAACAGGCCGAAACGGCGTTTCGATCGCAAGTGGAACGAGAACGCTTGCTGGCGCAAGTGCAAGAACGTATTCGCCAGTCCCTCGATCTCGACGAAATTTTAGAGACGACAGTGGCGGAAGTGCAACAGTTGCTCGATGCCGACCGCGTGACGGTATATCGCCATGTGGGAAACGGAGGTTTCGAGGTGGTTCACGAATCCCGACAAAGGAACGTTTCTTCGGTGTTAGGGCAAACGATCGAAGTGGCCGAAGACGGCTTTACCCCACTGATGCAAGACGGTCGTTGCTGTAATAATCTGTTCGTTCCCGTGTTCGCCGTCTCCGATCCTCACTGTCGCCCCGCCACCGAAGCCGTTTGGGGTATCCTCTGCGTCCAGCAATGTCGCCGAACGGCCGCCATCGAACCCACCCCCTTTCGCCCTTGGAGCCATGCGGATCGGGAGTTGCTGCAACAAGTGGGCGATCGCTTGAGTATTGCCCTGTATCAAGGCCAACTCCTCGAGAACGAAGTGCGCTACGCCCGAGAACTGGCGCGATCGAATCGGGAATTGGAACAGTTTGCCTATATTGCGTCTCACGACTTACAGGAACCCCTGCGAGCGGTGATGGGATTCGCCGAACTCCTCGAAGCCGAATATCGCGATCGCCTCGACGGAGAGGCCTTAGAATATCTCGATTTCATCATCGACGGCGCCCGGCGAATGCAGCAGCTCGTTCGCGATTTACTGGCCTTCTCGCGGGTGGGAACTCGAGGCAAAGCCTTCGCCCTCACAGATTGCAACCTCGTTTTCGATCGCGTTTTATCTAACTTACACGCCGCCATCGCCGACAGCCAAGCTGACATCGAACGCGACGACCTCCCCAGGATCTGGGCTGATGAATCTCAGATGGTACAGTTGTTTCAAAATCTCATCGGTAATGCCATCAAATTTCGCGGCGATCGCACTCCACAGATTCGCGTTACGGTAAGATTACTGTCGGATAGCTGGGAATTTTGTGTGCGCGATAACGGTATCGGGATCGAGCCGAAATTCTTCGATCGCGTGTTTGAAGTCTTTCAACGCTTACACACGCGACGTCAATATCCTGGCACGGGAATCGGACTCGCCATTTGTAAAAAAATCGTCGAACGACATGGGGGAGAAATATGGCTCGAGTCCTCTTTGGGAGAAGGTTCTGCATTTTTCTTTACCTGGCGGTGCAACCCCGTAACCCCTAATCGCGTAGGGGAAAGTGCGACGAAGGATGGTTTTTATCCGTCCCCACCCGATCGATTGTCATAAAGCTTTTGAATGGTTTTTGGAATTTTTTGTGAAGTTTTCGTGAATCTTTTTTAAATCTTTTGTTAATGTTAGAGCGAGAGCTTGAATCGGAGTCGCACAACCCAATCCACGTGTTAGTCGTCGAAGACTCTCCCGGGGATGCAAGATTAATTGAAATGGCATTCGATCGCGGTCGCATTCACCCTCACGTCCATATCGTCGAAGACGGTATCGAAGCCTTAGCCTTTGTCAGGCAAGAGGGAATTTACACTGGCTGTCCTCGCCCTCACTTAATTCTGCTCGACTTAAATCTTCCCCGAAAATCCGGGTTAGAAGTTTTATCGGAAATCAAACGCGATCCCCACTTAAAAGTCGTTCCCACTATCGTCTTAACCACCTCAGACGACGAGCTGGAAGTTTTGCGTTGTTATGAAAACCACGCCAACTGCTATTTGGTAAAACCTGCCAGCTTCCAACAATTTTGCCACGCGATCGCCTGTATCGAATCCCTATGGCTCGATGCCGCCACACTCCCGAATTAGAGGGGGAGAAGGGGAGAAGGGGAGAGGGGGAGATGGAGGCGGTGCGTGACGGTTCCCCGGTCGGAAGTCGATCTCGCGGCGCGATCGCGGGTATAGTAAACTGGGGATTTGTTCGGTTTACCCTTCCCTTGAGAGTCGAGTAGAGGTTCGTGCATGGCATCCATCCGTGAGTTGCACCAACAATTGGTGGAAAAAGAACGTTCTGCCGTCGAACTGGCGACAGAAACCCTAGAACGTATCGAAGCGTTGGAACCGCAACTTCACAGCTTTCTCCACATCACCGCCGACCTAGCCCTAGAACAGGCGCGGCGGGTCGATGCCAAACTGGCCGCCGGAGAAGCGATCGAACTCCTCGAAGGCATTCCCATCGCCATCAAAGACAATCTTTGCACCCGCGGCCTTCCCACCACCTGCGCCTCGCGCATTCTCGAAAATTACGTACCTCCCTACAACGCCACCGTCATCGACAAACTGCACGCCGCAGGCGCCGTCATCGTCGGCAAAACAAACCTCGACGAGTTTGCTATGGGCAGTTCCACCGAAAACTCTGCCTTCGGTCACACCGCCAACCCCTGGGATACGACGCGGGTTCCGGGCGGTTCCTCGGGCGGTTCGGCCGCCGCTGTCGCCGCCCGGGAATGCGTGGTCTCTCTCGGTTCCGATACGGGGGGATCGATTCGCCAACCGGCCTCCTTCTGCGGCGTCGTCGGTCTGAAACCCACTTACGGCTTAGTCTCTCGTTATGGATTGGTGGCGTATGCCTCCTCTCTCGACCAAATCGGCCCCTTCGGACGCACCGTTGACGATACGGCGTTGCTTCTCGAAGCGATCGCTGGATACGACCCCAAAGATTCCACCAGTCTCAAAACCGAAGTTCCCAGCTATTCCAAGTTCATTCAACCGAACCTAAAATCGAAAGGACGGCTTCGCGTCGGCGTCATTCAAGAAACCTTCGGGAAAGGTCTCGACCCAGAAGTTGAAACTGCTGTAAAATCTGCCGTCGAAACTCTGCAAGAGTTGGGGGCAGAAGTCCAAGTCGTCTCTTGTCCCACCTTCCGCTACGGCTTGCCCACCTACTACATCCTCGCCCCCTCAGAAGCCTCGTCGAACTTGGCGCGATACGACGGCGTGAAATACGGAATGCGCGTAGACGACGCCGAAGACCTGGTAGAAATGTACTCGAAAACCCGCGCCCGGGGTTTCGGTCCAGAGGTGAAACGCCGCATCGTCATCGGCACCTACGCCCTCTCGGCCGGATATTACGACGCTTATTATTTAAAAGCGCAAAAAGTTCGCACCTTGATTTGTCAGGACTTCCAAAAAGCTTTCGCCCAAGTGGACGTTTTGGTGACGCCCACGGCACCCACCACGGCGTTTAAAGCCGGAGAAAAAACTGACGATCCCTTAAGTATGTATCTGTCGGATTTGATGACGATTCCGGTGAACTTGGCAGGACTCCCAGCGGTGAGTATGCCGTGCGGTTTCGACAGTCAAGGATTGCCGATTGGCGTTCAACTCATCGGTAACATTTTGCAAGAAGCCCGCTTGCTGGAAGTGGCCAACGCTTACGAAAAGGCTACGGACTGGACTCAACGCCATCCGAAGATTTAATCCTGAATTGATAGGTTCAGAACTGGATTTTTCGAGACGGTCGGAACGCGGCAGAAAACGTCCCGATTTTTTTCGGGTTGTTGGAGTTTCCTTTGGTGGTAGTATTATCGATCTGCGAAATCGATCTGCTCAATTTGCGACTCTTGTGAGGGGAAGACACCGGACATGGCGGGAAGTGAAGTTAAAGCTGACCTTTGGATTTCTGAATACATTACGCCTTGGGACGTTTACTTACATGGGGCGACGCGCTTACTCACGTTCCAAAAAACGCAATTTCAGGAAATGTATATCGTTGAAACCGGGGCTTACGGAAAAGCCCTGGTTCTCGATGGAAAATGGCAATCTTGCACGGGAGACGAGTTTCTGTACCACGAACCGCTCGTCCATCCGGCTTGCATCGGTCACGGCGCACCCCGCAACGTCTTGATTCTCGGCGGCGGCGAAGGGGCGACGTTGCGGGAAGTGTTGCGGTGGAAAACGGTCGAACGGGCGGTGATGGTGGACATTGACGGGGACGTGGTAGAAGCCTGTCGCCAACATCTACCGGAAATGCACCAAAATGCCTTTGACGACCCCCGTAGCGAACTGGTCATCGGCGATGCGTTGAAGTATCTCGACGATACGACCCTCGAATGGGACGTGGTGATTTCCGATTTGTCCGACCCGATTGAAGAAGGGCCGTCGTTCGAGTTGTTTACGAAGGAGTATTTCGAGCAGATTCGCGGCGTGTTGTCGCCTCGGGGTCATTTTGTGGTACAGGCGGGGCCGGTGGCGCCTGCGGAGTTGCAACTTCACGCCCGCATCGTCAATACCCTGAAAGCGGTGTTTCCTCACGTGCAGTCTTACAGTTCTTACGTTCCGACCTACGCGGCACCTTGGGGCTTTGCGCTGGCTTCGACTCAGGAACTTTCGACGCGCCCCGACCCCGATGCGATCGATCGCGTTCTGGCGGAGAAGACAACGGGCGGTTTGCGGATGTTTGACGGAACGACGCTTTTGGGAATGAGCAATCTTCCCCGTCACCTCCGCGAGGCCATTACTCGGGAAACGGAAGTCTACACGAAAGCCCATCCGCCGAGGTTTTTTGGGAAAGGGGTCGTGAAGCAGTGATGAGGTGATGATGAGGTGATGAGGGAGTCGGTGCGCCTCTTTCTGCGATCGAGACGCACTCTCCTCTTGACTACTCCCCGCGCTGAAGCGACGGGGATTCCCCGGAGGGATTTCAGAACTTCCGACTTGTCGGACTCATAGGCGAAGTCAAATACGCCTCTATGGGTTGCCCAAAGGCTTCCCTTTACTTGTTTGCGATCGCCTTTGATCTCTCGCCGATGGAACCACTTTGCTACCGACATTTCTGCGTGATGCAAGTCTGCCCTCACGGGATGTTAAGCCCCTTCCATTCGGGTTATCGAGAAGGTAATTCAATTATATCACTGCGGCTAAAGCCGCACGAGTCGCGTTTCCGCCCCGGATTAAAATCACGGGGCTACCACGCTCCCGGACTCTTTCGTGTTACTTTGATTTCGCTTTGGCTGCGCCGTTGGTGACATCTTTGGGAGAGACGACTTCAACTTCTCCTTCGACGTCGGCGCGGATGATGTCGAGGACGAGTTTGGCGTCGCCACTCATGGACTCGCGAAATCGCGTGAGTTCGGCGCAGGTGGAGGCGACTTTTTGTAGGGTTTTGGCGGTTTTGCGATCGCCTGCGATTTCGAGTTCTTCTGGGCTGAGGGGGCGCTTGTCTTCGAGGACGGCCTGCACGACGGACACGAGCGGACGGGCGTCGTGACATGCTTGTTGGTGCGAGACTTGCAAATTTAATAGGTGAGAGAGTTCTTGGGCGCCCCGTTCGACGGGGAGTAAGTCGGCGTTGGGGGTGGGTTCGGAAACTGCCATAATCGATTCCTCTGTGATTCCGTTGGCAAAGCGTTCGGCGGGGAGACGGTCTTCTTCCCACAGGTGGCGGACGAGATCGATCGCCGCTTCCCGGGTTCTGGGACTGTCCCGACGGCCAAACAACCGCACGATAACCCCTTCTCGCGACCCTGGGGGCTTTTCGAGATTATCGACGATGAGATAGCTGACGATTCCTTTGGACACGGATGGGGGGCGGCGTTGGTTGATTTTTAGTTCAATTCAAGATGATTTTAGCAGGTTTGGGGAACACAACGAAGGGGGCGATCGTCGTTTTTCTGAGGTCGATCGATGTCGAACGTCGAGGGGGTTAAGGGTAGCCCGAGCGATCGCGCGGTCGTCGAAGGCTGGACTCGAGTCAATTGGAGAGACTTTCGCTTGAAGTAAGGCTTCAGGAGACTTCTCTAAATTTTATGTTTTTTAAGCCTGTTATTTAAAATAAATCAAATACAATAAAAATATAGGTTTTGTCCGAACATCAATTTTTGGATTGTCGGGGTTTTTCCATTCAAAGCCAATGGAACATCTACTTTTTGCCGCTATAAAAAGTCGTAATTTGGCGGTTTGGATCGGACGATTTTGGCTAATTTGTACGCTATTTTTCGGCTCGGCAAACTCTGCTATTGCAGGACTTCGCCTCGCGAATTTATCTTCGTTTAAAATTAGTTTGCCCCTACCGGAACTGTCCGAGAAACCGTCTCCTTGTACGCCAGAACCCACGGGGTTGGGATTTCCGGGGTTTCAACCGGGAACGCCGCGATCGCAAATTGAAGAAATGGTGGGCGCTCCGGCACAAGTCCAACCGGGATATTGGGAGAATACGACAGCGTTAGTTTACAACTTAATTCCCGAAAAAGTGAGTTTGGGATTTCTGTTTGATAATACCTCCGATCGCTTGCGTCAAACGGAAGCGGCTTTCGCGCGATCGATGGATCGGAATTTAGTGCTTTCGACCCTCGATAGTATGTTGGGCTGTCAGTTAAACGCCTCGATTCGCGATGGCTTCGATCGCGTCTGGACGGGACAAACGTCAGCGTTCTCGTTTTCCCTACCCTCGATCGAAGGCACGATCGCATGGGAAAATGAAACCCGTGTCTATATTGGCATTTGGCAAGACGATTTACACTGACGGGTTTCACTGAAGAAATATGGCCGAACGACGCTACGCCATTTTAGGAACGGGGGCTATCGGAGGATTTTACGGGGCTTGTTTGCAACGGGCGGGGTTTGATGTCCGTTTCCTCCTCAGAAGCGATTACGAGACGGTTCGCCGCGAGGGACTCACCATCGAGTCGGTGGGGGGAGATTTCCGACTTCCCCGCGTTAACGCCTATCGCGATGTGGCGGAAATGCCAAAGTGCGATGGGGTCGTCGTCGCCCTCAAAACTACGCAAAACCACCTGTTACCGAAGCTGTTACCGTCGGTGTTAGCGGACGACGGGGTGGTGTTGGTGTTGCAAAACGGGTTGGGAATTGAAGACGAGGTGGCCGATATTGTAGGCGGCGATCGCGTGGTTGGGGGAATGTGTTTTATTTGTTCGAATAAAGTCGGCCCCGGTCGGGTTCGCCATCTCGATTACGGACCGATCGCCCTGGCCGATTATACGCCAGGGTACGAACCGTTGGGAATCACGCCGCGACTGGAGGCGATCGAACGGGATTTTCAAACCGCCGGAATTGAGATTCAATTACACGAGGATTTGTTATTAGCCCGTTGGAAAAAGCTGGTTTGGAATATTCCGTTTAACGGGTTGTCGGTGGTGTTGGACGCGAAAACCGATCGCTTGATTTTCGATGGGGACAGTCGCCAAGCTGTGGAAAGTTTGATGGCGGAAGTGGTTCGGGGGGCGGCGGCGTGCGATCGCGAAATTCCCGAGGCTTTTGTCTCCAATATGTTGGTGACGACGGAGAAGATGAAACCCTATTTAACCAGTATGAAACTCGACTACGATGGAGGCCGCCCGTTGGAAGTCGAGGCGATTGTGGGAAATCCGCTGAGAATGGCGGCGGAGGCTGGGGCGAGTTTGCCGAAAATTGAGTTGCTTTACCATCAGTTGAAGATCTGCGATCGCTACAATCCCCATCGAGAAGGTTTGGGGGATAGTTGTTAATAGCAACTTCCTAATTTTAAGGCAACATGATTGTCGATTAATGCCAAACTTCCGTCGTCTAAGGTGGCACTAAAAGACTCAAAAAAACGCCGAGGTTTGGGTGGAAAGTGAGAGAAATCGAATTGAGCGTCTCCGTCGGCAATTTTTGCCCAAAAATAACGCAAGCTAGGCACCAGAGGTTCGGCTTCTTCTTGGGATAAATTTAACGGTTCGTCGGTCAACAACCGCAGCATAAACGGACGCGATCGATCCCCCATCCAAGTCCGCGAAATTTTCGGTAAATCGTGCCAGCCTTCGACGCCTTCGACTCGTCCCGATTCGATTTGAAGCCAGGAATTCCCGTGAAGGTCGGTGTAATATTCCAAAATTCGGTAAGGATGGGGATAGGTGACCGTCGAACCCGTGGTGATGTCGTACAGTCCGTTTGAACAGGCCACATCTTGGACGTGGAGATGTCCTGTAAACACCAGTTGAACCTTGTGCGATCGCAACATCTTTTGTAAAACCGGGGCGTTGTCGAGAATATAGCGGCGTCCGAGGGGATTTTGAGACTGACCGGGAAGATGTTCGATGGCGTTGTGGTGAACCATCACCAACACCGTTTCGTCTTTCAGTTGGTTCAGAACGCCGTCTAACCACTGAAGCTGTTTGTCGTCGAGAACGCCGAGTTGGTTTCCCTCGGCGTCGAATTGGTTGGAGTTCAAGCCGATGAGGTGCAATCCCGGTAACAGTTCGCGAGTATAGTAGAGGCGATCGATATCGTCATAGCCGAAATCGCCATAGTAACGGGTGAAATCCCCCAGTCCGATCGATCGATCGTCGGCCACGGGAACGGGAACATCGTGATTTCCGGGGATAACGAAGGCGGGATAGGGGAGTTTCGCCAGTCGAGACGCCAGCCAACGGTGGTTTTCCGGTTCGCCGTGTTGGGTGAGATCGCCGGGAATCAGGAGAAAATCGAGGTCTGCGTCTCGCAGTCGCTCGAAAATCGTCTCTAAAACAGGAATGGAAATTTCCACGAGGTGAAAGCGACTGGGGTTGTCCCATACCGTCTCGGGTAGGGCGATATGTAGATCGCTGACGATCGCAAATCTAAAATTCCGCATTATATCTTTGTTCGATCTCGACGTCGGCTTGTCGCGGTTTGACCGGACGAGTCCACTTCCACAGTGTAGCGAGAACCCTGTCGCTAACGGCGATACTATCTGTGCGAGGGGAAAATTTTCGATTATCGTTGAGAGGAATTCTGGAATTTCAAGAAATCCGGTCTCTGTCTCTTATCCATTGTCAATTGTCAACTATCAATTATTAATTATCAATGAAACCTCTAAAAATATTGCAGATCGTTCCGTCGATTTCCCTGGTGTATGGCGGTCCGAGTCAGATGGTTCGCGGCTTTTCGCAAGCGTTAGCCCGTCAGGGGGCCGACGTCACGGTAATCACTACTGACTCGAACGGTGACGCGGGACAACCGCCGCTAGAGGTTCCTTTAAATCAACCTATTTCCCAAGATGGTTACACGGTTCGTTATTTCCGCTGTTCTCCGTTTCGTCGTTATAAGTTTTCGTTGGACTTGCTGCGGTGGCTGTGGACTCACGCGCAAGAGTACGACATCGCCCATATTCACGCTTTGTTTTCCCCCTTGAGTAGTGTCTCGGCGTGGGTGGCGAGACAGCGAGGACTTCCCTATGTGTTGCGTCCCCTGGGAACCCTCGATCCGGCGGATTTACGGAAGAAGCAGCAACTCAAAAAGCTGTACGCGGCGTTGTTGGAACGGGAAAATTTGGCCAAGGCGGCGGCGATTCACTTTACGAGTTCTGAGGAAGCGAGGATTTCTGAACGGTTTGGCGTTCAAACCACCGATTGGGTGATTCCGTTGGGGGTGACGCCGCCAGAGAATCCTGAAAATGCTGATGAGATTTTGCAGGAGTTGGGAATCGATCGCACTCGTCCGCTGCTGTTGTTTATGTCCCGCATCGAACCGAAAAAGGGATTGGATTTATTGATTCCGGCGTTAGAACGGTTGGTGGCGGCGGGGTTTGACTTTCAGTTTGCCTTAGCGGGAAGCAACCCGCAAGATCCGCAATTCGAGAAAAGTATTGTCGATCGAATCGCCTCTTCCTCCTTGAAAAATCGCTCGATCGTGACGGGATTCGTTGGCGGCGAGGTGAAAGCGGCGTTATTACATGGGGCGGATTTGTTCGTTCTTCCGTCGTATTACGAGAATTTCGGAATTGCGGTGGCGGAAGCGATGGCGGTGGGAACCCCCGTTGCGATTTCCGATCGCGTGCAGATTTGGGAAGCGGTACAAGGGTCGAAATCGGGATGGGTATCGTTGTGTACGGTGGATTCGGTGTTCGATCGTCTGTCTCAAGCGTTATCGGATCTCGAAGAATGCCAGAAACGGGGGAACAACGCTCGCCGCTATGCTTCTCAATATTACAGTTGGGATGCGATCGCGAAACAGGCGATCGAGGCGTATTCTGGAGTGTTGAGAGTTAAGGGTCGATAGGACTCGAGGATATTAAGTGATGAAACGTTGGAATTGGAACTTGCTGTTAAACCTGGTGACGTTGGCGGTGTTAGCCTTGGTGGTGACTTTGCAATGGGTTCGGCCGGCTTCAGCACAGTTTTCGCCGTCGCCTCAACCCACGAGACCGATAAAATGGGAATATCGATCGGTTTCGACGACAGAAGAAACTGACCCCGGCGCCGAACGGTTCGTACAAGATATTCGAGATTTGGGAGAATTAGGATTTGAAATGGTGACTTGTTTGTACGCTCCCGATCGCGATCGAGACGAGTCGATGACCGCTTGTTATTTTAAACGGCCTAAATCTTAAGGGTGGAGCGGGTCGCCGGATTAATAGCTACATCTCAAACGGGTGCATCTCAACCCTGCAAATTCATCGGAGACTAGCTGACTTACTCGATGGAGTGGCTGTTGGGTTCCACGGAGATCCGCACAACCTACAGTTCGTGATTACAGTTCCTTACACCAAAAACATTACAAAATATAGTT
Organism: Baaleninema sp.; assembly: GCF_049974805.1. Lineage (NCBI taxonomy): Bacteria > Bacillati > Cyanobacteriota > Cyanophyceae > Oscillatoriales > Oscillatoriaceae > Baaleninema > Baaleninema sp. Next base: position 13,131 of record NZ_JBNGCO010000030.1, on the reverse strand, counting down.
GTAAAGGTTATGTTTTTGTATTAAAATCTACCAAAAAAAGATAGATAGTTTAGATATTTTGAGTTAAAATTTGTTTCTCCTCCACCGGAGTCGGTTTGAGCGGAAGACGCACAAAAAATTGAGTTCCCGATTCTGGTTCCGAACGGTATTCTAACGTTCCGCCATGCTGTTGGACGACAATTTGATAGGCGATGGACAAGCCGATTCCTTTGCCTTTTCCGACGGGTTTGGTCGTAAAAAACGGGTCGAAAATTTTATCTTTAATAGCGTCTGGAATGCCGTTTCCGTTGTCAGAAATGGTGACTTCAATGCCGTTTTCTGGTGTTTTCTGGGTTCGTATCTCCAGTTGGGGTTTCCAATCCCTTTCTCGGACGATCGCTGCTTCTTCTAAGGCATCGATCGCATTTTCGATCGCCCCTAAAAAGACTTGATTGAGCGAGCTGGCGTAACCTTCAATTTTTGGAATTTCTCCGTAATTCTTGATAATTTCAACTGAGAAATCTCCCACCTCGTCTCGACAGCGATGTTCGAGAATTGACAGGGATAAATCTAGGGAATGATGGAGGTCGATCGTTTGAAGTCCCGCTCGATCGCTGCTAGAAAATTCTTGCAAAGAAATGACAATTTCTCGAATTCGTTCCGCACCGTCTTTCATTGAAGACACGACGCTATTCATATCTTTTACGATAAAATTAATATCGAGATCTTCGAGTTGTTCTAAAAAACTATCTCTCGAAAAATTGGGGTTTTTGGCAACATTTTGAATTAAGCTTGATAGCGTGTTGCTATATTCTCGGACATAAGTTAAATTGCCGTAAATAAAACTAATAGGATTGTTGATTTCGTGGGCAATTCCGGCAACCAAACGCCCCAAGCTCGACATTTTTTCACCGTGAACTAACTGAGCTTGAGCGGCTTGTAACTCTTTCAAAGATTGACTTAACTCTTGGTTGAGTTGATTGAGCCGCAACCCCGCCCGAACTCGGGCCAACAACTCCTCTGTTTCGATGGGTTTAGAAATAAAATCGTCCGCTCCCGCATCCAAACCGCGAACGCGATCGTCGAGATGTTCTCGAGCAGTCAACAAAATAAAAAAGGCAGCTTCTAACTCCGGTTGGGCTTTAATACGACGGCAGAGGTCGAGTCCGTCGATTTTCGGCATCATCCAATCACAAATCATTAAATTCGGACGGTATTCTAACGCCAGTTCCCAGCCTTGCTGTCCGTCGTCGGCGACGAACACTTCGTGTCCTTCAGTTTCGAGCAAATCCTGTAAAACGAGTTGGGTCGTAATTTCGTCGTCAATAATTAAGATGCGTGTCATATCTGGGTCGATCCTTGCAGCAGCGTGTGAACTACCACTCATCATCGCGAGGCGATTGATGAGTGGCTTCCAGCTTCAGTGGGAATTGCCTCGGGAAGCGTCGAACGAATTCGACCTCCCTTTAGCCTTACATTCCCTCCACTGGCAGTTGCCCCGGTTCCCGAGGCCATGATCCGCAAGCCTTCGTTTTTGAGATTAATTGCCGCATTGATGTCTCGGTCGTGAATCTGACCACATTGCGGACATTCAAACGACCGCACGTCGAGTCCCATCTTGGGTAACGGCAATAGAGTTTCAGAACAGAGGTGAGTGCTAGGAAAGAATCGATCCACTTCCAAATAGACTTTCCCTTCTCCCTCAGCCTTGTATTTGAGCAGGGTCGAAAACATTCCCCACCCCACGTCACTTATCGCCTTGGCAAGGCTATGGTTTTTAACCATGTTTATCCCCCCTTGAGTTCCCCCCTTATTAAGGGGGGTTAGGGGGGATTCCACCACAATCACTTGGTTTTCGTTGACTATCTTGCGGGATAGCTTGTGGAGAAAATCCGCTCGAGAGTTGGCAATCTTGCTGTGAACTCGCGCCACTAACCGCTTGGCTTTTCGACGAGAGTTCGACCCTTGCTGTTTTCTCGAAAGTTTTCGCTGTTTGCGCTTGAGGTTGCGCTCGTGCTTCTTGAGGTGACGGGGATTGTTATATTTCTCACCGTCAGAAGTCACGGCAAAATGCTTCAACCCCAAATCAATACCAATGGCTTTGCCGCTGGCATTGGGTTCCGGTTTCTCAGAACCGTCATCGATAAGGATTGAAGCGTGATAACGACCGTCGGGATTGCGACTAACCGTTACAGTTTTGATTTGCCCTTCAAACCAACGATGAACGCGACAGTACACCTCTCCAATCTTGGGAAGATGCAACTTATTGCCTTCGAGTCTGACGTTTTGTGGGTATTGAAGGGATTGGCGTTTGTGCTTGCTTTTAAATCGTGGATATCGAGCGCGTCCCTCGAAGAAGTTTACAAACGCTCTCGAGAGGTTGAGTACCGAACTTTGTAAACACTGAGAATAAGTTTCTCCAAGCCACTCCAACTCTCGCTTCCACTGGGGAAGCATTTTTTTGAGTGCCATCCCCGAGATGCCTTTCCCGGTTTGGCGGTAGGCTTCAGTCGTCAGTTGCAGAGAACGGTTCCACACAAAACGGCAGCAGCCAAAGGCTTTCGCCAGGGCAACTTCCTGTTCTGGGGTGGGATAGATTCTTAGCTTGACGACTTTCATTAGAGACGGCGAGCTTTGTACTAAGGCTAGTATAACAGAGCGAACGGCTTACCCGCCACTTTACCGCCGCGTACAGGCTACGCTTCAATCGGAGATTAGAAACGTAGGATTCTCGCGGTTCAGGCTAAAGGCGATTTTAAAAGCCGATGGCGTTATGGAGTGTCGTTGTCTTGGCTGCGAACAAACGCACGGATGCGATCGAGGTCGGCCGTTAACGAATCGACGATCGCGCCGACGCGATCTAAATTGTCCTTTAACTTATCGTGTCGTGCGAGTTGTTCCAACGCCGCCGCCCCGTCAGACATTCCCTGCGCTCCCACGTTAGCCGCCGCTCCTTTGAGACGGTGGGCTTTTTCGATAACCATCTGGCGATCGCCCTCCTGCAAGGCGCGATCGAATTCCTCGAGATCCGTTTGCGTCGAGCGGACGAACGCATCGAGCAATCGGTGTTGCAAGCTGACTTTTCCTCGGGAAACTTTTCGCAGGCGATCGAGATCGAGGGGAAAGCCTTCAGAAAACGCCTCCGACGTTTCCGCCGAAACCTTCTCCGGCTGTGACTCCTGGCCCTCGTCGTCCGCCGTGGCCGACATCTCGTCCGGGGTGGAATCGTCCCCCGGTTCTTGTCCCGTCCAGCGTTCGAGGGTTTTCACCAAAACGTCCAAATCCACAGGTTTGGGGATGTAATCGTCCATCCCCGCAGCCAAACACTTATCGCGATCGGCGGGCATCGCGTGAGCCGTCAGCGCCACGACGGTCGTATGCTGGCGGTTTCCTTCGCGGCGGCGCAGTTCCCGCGTGGCGGCGTAACCGTCGAGAACGGGCATCTGACAGTCCATCAACACGATATCGTACTGTTTTTGGCTCGTCCGCTCCAAGGCTTCCTGGCCGTTCGAGGCACAGTCGGCGTGACAGCCGAGTTCCTCCAGTTGAGATAAAATCACCTGCTGGTTGGTGGGATGGTCTTCGACAACCAGCAACGTCAACCCCGAAAAATCCATTGAAGACAGGGGTTTCGGCGGTTGGGACGCTGCCAGTTCCTCGTCATCGCGCACTTCCGGCGCGATCGCCGCAATCAAGGCATCGAACAAGCGCGAGGCGCGGACGGGCTTGAGGAAATAACTAGCCGCCCCGCGTTCGAGAAGCCGTTCCGCCATCTGCTGGTCTTTGATATTACTCATCACCACCACCTTCGTCTTAGTCAGCACCGGATTCTCGTTGATGGTGTCGAGGAACTGTTCGAGATCGATATCCGAAAGTTGTAGGTCGAGAATCAAAATATTGAAGGGGCGAGAGGTCTCGGCCGCCTCTTGCAGCCTATCCAGCGCCAGATCGCAGGTTTGAACGTTCGTAATGTCGTCCATGCCCCAAGACTGCACCAAATACTGCACGGACTGGCAAGTAGTGGCGTTATCGGCAGCCACCAGCAACCGCAAGCGGCTCATGTCCAAGGGCAACATGGGTAACGCCGAGGAGGGAATCGAGTCGGCCAGTTCCAGGCGCACGGTAAACCAGAAAATCGACCCGATCCCTTCGACGCTTTCCACGCCGATTTCCCCGTCCATCAACTGCACCAGTTGTTTGGCGATGGCCAGTCCCAACCCCGTCCCGCCGTACTGTCGGGTGGTGGAGGTATCCACTTGGGAAAAAGACTGAAACAGCTTTTGCTGGCCTTCTTTGGAAATGCCGATGCCCGTATCGCGCACGGCAAAGCGAATCCGAACGCAGGCGGGGGTTTCCGCTTTGAGCGCCGCTTGCACCACCACTTCCCCTTGGTCGGTGAATTTGATGGCGTTGCCTACCAAATTCAAGAGAATTTGTCGCAAGCGGGCGGGATCGCCCCGCAGGTGGCGGGGAACGTCGCGATCGAGCAAGGTGGCCAACTCCAACCCCTTTTCTTCGGCTTGGGTAGCCATGACGTCGAGAACGTCTTCGATGAGGCGATCGAGGTCGAAGTCGATGGCCTCGAGTTCCATTTCTCCGGCTTCGAGTTTGGAAAAGTCGAGGATGTCGTTAATCAACGTCAGTAGATGTTGGGCGCTGCGTTGAATGGCTTGCACGTATTCCCGCTGTTGTTGTTTGAGCGGGGTACGAGACAACAAACTGGTCATGCCCAATACGCCGTTCATGGGGGTGCGGATTTCGTGGCTCATGTTGGCTAAAAAGTCCGCTTTGAACTGAGCGGCGCGTTCGGCTTCCACTCGAGCCTTTACGAGATCGTCGATACGTTCGGTGACGATAATGATGCCGCCGATATTTCCTTCGGGACAGTACCACGGGTGAATGGCCGATCGCAGGTAAATTCGCTCTCCGTTCGATCGCTCCCACACCAATTCGGGATTGGAAATCACTTGTCCGGCGAGGGCGTTACGATGGTCGTCTTGGCGCTGTTGGCTCAAGTCGGGGAAGACTTCGTAATGATGGCGTCCGAGGAGGTTTTCGCCGTCGAGGTTGTAGTCGCTGAGCCATTTGACGCTGAAGGCCAGGTAACGCATATCTGTATCGAACATGGCCATGGCTACGGGGGCATTCGTCACCACTTGGCGTAACTGTTGCTGTTCCCGTTCCAGGGAGGCGATCGCCCGTTGGGTTTCGGCGTAGAGGTGCGCTTGGTTGACGGCGATACCCAGTTGTCCCACTACTCGGCGCATCAGTTCTCGTTCGTCGCTGTTGAGTTTGAAGGGGAGGCTGTGTCGGCAGATGAGATAACCCGGCGTCCCGAGTCGCGTGGGAATGGGAAAGGCGGAGTAACAGTTGGGGGCTAGTTCGATGGTGTCGCCGGAGGGTTCGGCGATAAGGGTGACGGCATCGCCCTGACGCAAGGCGACATCGAGATCGGTATTGGAACTGGCCGATCGCAACTCTTGGGCCCACTGCGGCCGTTCGACTTGGCAATATTGGGACAGGATTTGCAGGGTTTGATGTTGGCGATCGTGCCAGGCGAAGGCGATGCAATCGAAAACCAGTAAGTTGGCTAAGTCTTTGAGGGTTGGCGGTAAGGTTTTGTTGAGGTCGAGGGAAGCGTGCAGGCGGCTCGTCAGACCGTTGAGGAGGGATTCGCGGGCAGCCCGGGCCCTGGCCTGTTCGGAGGCTTGGATTTGCTGTCCCGCCAGGACGGTGGCGGCGGCCAGGATGAAGCCGAGAACGCCGGCCAGGATGTTGAGCGATCGCAGTTGGTTTTCGATGTTTTCTCGCGGAATGACCAACACGATCGACCAGTTTTCGAGGGGTTGGTGCGCCACGTAAACCACTTCACCGTCGATTTGGGTGCGATCGATGCGGTGATCGCTATGGCGGATTTGACGGGCGATCTGGGTTTCCATCACCGCCGCGATATCCTCTTGGGATCGATCGGCGTCATCGCCGTCCCAAGCCAATTCTTGGGATTCGAGGTAGGCGATGGGTTCTCCTTCGGCGTCGATGGCGAAGGCGTAGCTTCCCGGCCCGTAGTTGAGGCGGTTGACCACTTTGGTAAACTGCTCGATGCCGATCGCCCCGGTAAGGGTGCCGAGAGGTTCGCGATCGGGATCGTTGGGATCGTTCCAGATCGGGGCGCTCACGGCAATAATAGGAACGTTAGACGCCCGTCCGATAACTGGTTTGCTCACTTGAATCTGCCCTTGCATCGCCCCTTGAAAGTGTTGGCGATCGGCGATATTTCCCGTTTGTCCCCGTTGGTTGCGAAAGGAGCCGTCGGGGAGTACCAAGGACAGGGTGAGGAAGTTATCGAGCCGTTCGGTTTCTTGTTCGAGGTAGGGGCGAATTGTTTCCCAGTCGAGACTGCGGGCGGTGGGAGTACTCGAAATCGCTTCGATATAGGTTTTTTGGGTGGTAAACCAATCGTCGATTTCGTTGACGCCTTCTTGCAGGGCGGTTGAGGCGCTTTGTTTGAGATGGTCGAGGAGCAGTTCTCGCACCACTTGATAGCTCAGCCAAGCCGTTAAGCTCACTCCGACGGCTAAACTCCCGAGCATTAAATATACCAGGAGATGGCGGGGGCGCCATCCCGATTGATGGCGTTTCGTCCAACGATGCCACAGTTGTTTGAAATTGAGTTGAAAAAGTTTGGAATAACTCAAAACTGTATTCTATCCTTTTTTGGCGTTTGACAATCGCAGGTTACGAACGGACTTCAATACGCTTTCACGCCTCGATCGGATGCGATCGCTTGGCAGCGTTTCCAACTGGACTGATGCAGACCCTCAATGTCTTAATGTGTCTTAATGTCGTTCCGTTTCTGCCGTGTTAAGAGGAGGAAGACTGAGAAACTGGGTTTCAATGCCGATACTGGGGAACGCCCGAGGGCATTCCGTGATTTCAGACTCGAGAACCGCACGAGAAACCGGGAGCTTCACTCTTTTACTCTTTTGTTGAGAGACTGAAATTTTTGAGAAACACCCCACTTTAGACGATTCCATCATGGGTATTGTAAAGACCACCAATAGATTTCAGAAACCCTATCGCTTGAAGACGCTAGATTTCGGATATTTGATATCTGGTCGATCCCCACTTTCTGACCCTTTACACCAGGTAAGAGGTACCCGGTTGGCTCTCTCCAAAATTTCCGGTTTTTGGCAACTGACAACAGTACTGACAACAGTTAAAATCCCCCTCCAAGCGATCGAACGTCGCAACGGTTACTCAGGGGATTTTTGAAAAAAACTTTAAAAATTTAATACTTTTTTAACTTAACCTAGTTTAACACTGCTGGTAAGAATTCTCAAGGGATACCGCGAGGGAGCGATCGCATACATCTCTCGATTGCTTAATATCGCTTAATGTCAATATAAGCAAATCCAATTGATCGGCAAAAACAGGGCGAACAAGAAAGAATGATAAAATACCTTCGTCCGACCCCCTCGAACTGACTGACACGCGCGCGAACTAACGATGAAAAAACTCCTCAAAGGTCTGCGGGAATTCCAATCGACCTACTTCAGCACCCACCGCGAGCTATTTGAAGAACTGTCTCACGGTCAAAAACCGCGCATCTTGTTCGTGACTTGCTCTGATTCGCGTGTCGTCCCGAACCTGATCACGAACGCACAAGCAGGAGAACTGTTCGTCATCCGCAACGCCGGAAACATCATCCCCCCCTTCGGTGCCGCCAACGGTGGAGAAGGGGCGGCTGTCGAATACGCCGTCCAAGCCTTGGGCATCGAACATATCATCGTCTGCGGACATTCCCATTGCGGCGCCATGAAAGGACTGCTCAAACGCAGTAGCTTAGAAGACGAAATGCCCTTGGTGTACGAGTGGCTCAAACACGCCGAAGCCACCCGCCGCCTGCTCAAAGAAAACTATTCAACCCTAGAAGGCGAACCCCTCCTCGACGTAGCGATCGCCGAAAACGTCTTAACGCAAATCGACAACCTACGAACCTACCCCGTAGTTCACGCTAAACTACATCAACGGAAGCTGCACCTTCACGCCTGGGTTTACCACATCGAAACTGGCGAAGTATTGGAGTACGACGCCATGCGTCACGCCTTCGTTACCCCGGACGAAAACACCAACGTAGAAGCCTCGCCGATGCAGTGTGTCCTGTCGCTTCCCGATTCCATCGACGATTTGTCGCCCCACAAACTGCACCAACTCGAAGCCGTCGAAGACTATCGCAAAGACCCAGAAATGCCCTGGCTGTCTAGCGAACAAACCGCTCGCATTTACGGTGGTTAGAAAGTCGATGTCCGAGGCGGTTCAAAGCATTAAACTCGACCAATTCCTCAAATGGGTAGGCGCCGTCAATACGGGCGGCGAAGCCAAAATCCTGATTCAGTACGGGGAAGTGGCCGTCAACGGAGAAGTCGAAACGCGACGGGGACGAAAACTCGTCGATGGCGATGTCGTCTTCGCCCAAGGACAAAGCTATCAAGTGGAACTGCCAGGGGATGATGTGATGATGTGACGAAGGGATGAGAAGAAGCCCGAAAACCCGTAGCGGCGTTGCAAGCAACGCCGCTACGGGTAAAATTGCGGTCTAACGGAGAGGGGGGGATTCGAACCCCCGATGGGTTTGACCCCATAACGGATTTCGAGTCCGCCGCATTCAACCGCTCTGCCACCTCTCCAGGTGCGAACCCCATCCTAGCACAAGTCGGGGGTCTGGTTCAAGGCCTTGACAAAACTCCGTCTCCTTATTTCAACTCCTAAACCTTCGCCGCGCGATTGAGACCGCGATCTTCCACATCTCGCGCTTTCTTCCCGCGCCAAATCAGACGCATCGGCGTCCCGGTAAACCCGAGTTGTTCGCGGATTTGCCGTTCGATGTAGCGGCGATAGTTGTCGTTAAACCGCTTCGGGTCGTTGACAAATAAGGCAATGGTCGGCGGTTGGGTTCGCACTTGCGTTCCGTAGTAAATCTTACCTTGGCGACCTTGGCGGTTCGTCGGCGGCGATTTCCAGGTGAGGGCTTCTTCGAGAACTTCGTTAATGACAGAAGTGGAAACGCGGCGTTGGTGTTCGGAGGCGGCCACGTCCACCAAATCGAGGATTTTGTGAACCCGCTGGCCGGTTTTGGCGCTAACGTACACCCGTTCGGCCCAACTCATGTAATAAAGGCGATCGTCGAGGTGGCGATCGTAGTCGTAGATGGTATGGGAGTCTTTATCCACGGCGTCCCATTTGTTGACTACTAAGACGCAGGCGCGACCTTCATCGACGACGCGGCCGAGGAGTTTTTGGTCTTGTTCGGTTACGCCGTCGATGGCGTCGATAACCAGTAACACCACGTCGGCGCGGCGAATGGCTTTGAAGGCGCGGTTAATGCTGAAGAATTCCGCCCCGTATTCGACGTTTTTCTTTTTACGGATTCCGGCGGTGTCGATGAGGCGATAGCGGGTGTCGTTGCGTTCGATGAGGGTGTCGATGGTGTCGCGGGTGGTGCCGGAAATGGGGCTGACGATCGCCCGGGTTTGTCCGACGAAGGCGTTGAGGAGACTGGATTTACCCACGTTGGGACGACCGACGATCGCCACTTTGATTTCTGCGGTTTCGGGGATTTCGTCGATGGGGGGAAGATAGGCGATGGCCGCATCGAGGAGATCTCCGAGTCCACTGCCGTGAATTCCGGAGATGGCATAGGGTTCGCCGAGTCCTAATTCCCAAAACTGCGCCGCTTGGATGAGTCCCTGGTCGGGGGATTCGCATTTGTTGACGGCCAGGAGAACCGGGACGCTTTGCTGGCGCAACCAGTCGGCGATTTCGGCGTCGGCTGGGGTGGGACCGAGTTGACCGTCTACGACGAAAATGGCGACGCTGGCTTCGGCCAGGGCGTACATGGCTTGTTGGCGGATTTCGGGGAGAAATTCGGTATCGTCGTCGAAGACTAAGCCGCCGGTATCGACGACTTGAAACTCGCGGTCTTGCCAAAAGGCTTGTTTGTAGGTGCGATCGCGGGTGATACCGGGTTCGTCGTGAACGATGGCTTCTTTGCGTCCGGCGAGGCGGTTGACGATGGTGGATTTGCCGACGTTGGGACGGCCGATAATGGCAACAATAGGAAGTGACATGGTGCGGAGCTAGAAATTTCTGTGAAGGGAAAGTTTGTTTAACGGCTTGCGCGATCGCAATACCAAACACATCATTATAGCTTGTTTTTTTGAGTTTTTTAAAAGGGGCGGCGGTGGCGTTAAGACGGGCGGCCGGCGGTGCGATCGCCCCCCAATTGGTGAATCTGCCGTTCGATGGCCGCCGCCTCGAGGGGTTTTGCAAACAGATAGCCTTGGCCGTAGCGACATCCCCACTGTCTTAACTGGGTTTGCTGCATGGTGGTTTCGATGCCTTCGGCCACCACGGCAATGTTGAGTTTGCGGGCTAAGGCAATGGCGGATTTCACGATTTCAGAACTGTTGGTGTTGATGCCGATTTTTTGGGTGAAGGAGCGATCGAGTTTTAAGCCATCGACGGGAAAGGAATTGAGATAGTTTAAGGAGGAGTAGCCGATGCCGAAATCGTCGAGATAAAATTCCACCCCCATCGATCGCAGTTGGGTAATTTGCGATCGCGTGATGTCCGTCGGTTCGAGAAGACTGCGTTCGGTAATCTCCAGTTTGAGCTGCTGCGGCGGTAAGTCCAAGTCCTCGAGAAGCCTCGCCACCTCCGCGCATAACGCCTCGTCGTCGAACTGACAACTGGTGAAGTTGACCCCCATTTGTAGGTGTTGGGCTTCCGGAAAGCGCGATCGCCACTGGTGTAGTTGTGTGCAGGCGGTTTTCAGCATCCAGCGATCGATCTCGAAAATTTGATTCGTCCGTTCCGCCAGCGGAATAAACGTCACGGGAGAGACTAGCCCCCGTTGGGGATGGTTCCAGCGCACTAAAGCTTCAAATCCCGCCAAGCGATCGGCGCCCAAGTCGATAATCGGTTGATAGTAAGCTTGCAGTTGGTTGCGTTCGATGGCGTGGCGCAAATCCGCTTCTAATTCTAATAACACCAGCCATCGATCGGCTTTCGAGCCGTTGAGTTCTAATCCTTCAACCGAACCGAGTTTAAGTTGTAGCGACTGTTGGCGTTTGCGAAGTAGTTTGGCGATGTGGACTTGCAGTTCTGTTTTGGGAATCGGCGTTACGATAATTTCATCGACGAACTGCCACAATTGACGGTTCGGAAACGAAGATTTGAGTTGAGAGCAGAACAGCAAAATCGGCACAGAAACTGGATATTCGCGATTTTGTCGCGCTTGCAAGCGTTTTTGACACCGTTGAAAGGCGAGGCTGTCTACGATACACAAGTCGAACCACTGTTCGATCGCTTCGTCGTCTTCCGCCACACAAACGTCGTAATTCAGACTGAGCCATTCGGCTAACAGGCGTCGGTTTTCTTTTCGATCGACCAGTAGTAGAATTCTCGACATCGGCTCCTCGTTTGTTTAACCTTTTTCGGACATCGAAGCCACTCCCTTTTATTTTACAGGGTTTTTGTTTTCATGTCGTGTTTGGGATAAATATGATAGCAGGCCACCGCGAAACCAGCGATTTAACCGACCCAAAAACTATTCGATCGAACCTTGTTTGAGTTGTTTTTTTATTTGTTTTGAATTGGGTATAGATTGATTTGTTATGCACAAAACTTACTGGATTGACAGTCAAAAAAGTATTTTCCGAGCCGATAGACAGTTTCAAAAGTTTGATAGAAACCCGTTCGGTTTAAAATCCTCACAAATCGGGTATCTATAAATCTCGAGTTTCAGATTTCCTGCGCTCCGACTTCTTTTTAGGAATTGCAGCAGACAACAGCCCTTTCAAATGACGTAAAGGAAGGCCGACTTTAATGCCATAGCGGGTAATTTGAAATTCTCGCAGTGTTTTCTCAAAATCGCTCATGCGTTTTTTCAGGACGCCGATAGCTTTGCGAATTTCGTTTTTGAACTCAAAATACCGCAAAAAAATAATATTATCCGCAATATAAGAAATTCCGATTTCCGTTGCCCGAAAATCCCCGGTAATCGTTTCAGTTTCGTTGACCAAAATTGCCGTAATTCCCATATTTCTAAGATACTGACAGAGAACGTGCAACCGCCGTACCAAATCCCCCGTAGGAATCGACAAACGATAGCCGGAAATACTATCGATGGTGACAATTTTGGCCGAGAAATGTTCCACTTCTCGGCGCACGATTTCCGTAAACTCGTCCGGCGATACCATTAACGGTTCGATAGAAACCACCGACAGCGTACCGCGATTTTTCATCGCCCGCACGGGAATATTAATCGACTCGCAACGGTTGAGAAAGGTTTCTTCCGCTTCGTCAAATAGATACACCACCGAACGCTCGCCGCGTCCAGCGGCTTCTTTCATAAATTGAGCGGCGAGGGTAGTTTTTCCCACGCCACTGGGTCCAGTTAAAATGGTAACAGTTCCCCGTTCGATTCCACCGTGAAGCAGTTCGTCCACTTCCGGAATTCCCGAGGGAATCGATTCGGACACGAAATCCTGGCCGTAATTCCCCGACACGAGACGAGGATAGACTTCGATGCCGCAATTGGCTTTAACTTTCATAGCATGAAGCCCTTTATAAAAGTCCGATCCCCGGAATTTTTGAACGGAGACAAACCGCTCTCCCCCGCGCAAATCGAAATTAAAAATTCCGTCGCTCATAAACTGTAAGTCGTTGTCGGGAAACTCCGCGCTGGTTTCGGAAACGAACAGCACCGTAGCCCCGCGTTCTTGTAAAAATCGCAGGAAGGATAAGACTTGTTTTCGGAATTGAAATCCGTCGCTGGCTAAATAGCGAAATTGCGTCATGGAATCGACAAATACGCGACGGGGTTGCAGGGTTTCAATGCGTTCGATAATCAATTGCGCGATGGGATCGCGTTCGACTTCCGCCGCTGAAAAAATATCGTAAGTTTGAAACTGCGTAAAAAATTCTGGACGGGGGCTGAGATCGAGAAATTCGATTCCGTCGAGATCGAATCCCATCAAACTTCCGTTGCGGCGAATTTGCGCTTCCGATTCTCCAAGCGTAATGTAAAGGGGTCGCTCGCCGGTACGGGTCACTTAAGGTGGCAAGTCTCGAAAGCTTCTTAGAGAAAGC
>NZ_JBNGCO010000029.1:3264-44560 GCF_049974805.1 Baaleninema sp. | reverse complement strand
GTTGAGGCGCTCTGCGCCCCGTGTTTGACGACTCGACGCCGAGCGTCCGAAAGGTAGGAACGATGGAAACTTACGGACTATCAGTAGCATAATTTTAGAAAAATGGTATAAAACTATGAGTTTGGCGTAGGTTAGTTATCGTTGTCTTATCGTTCCTACGCTCGGCGTGGGAACGGGAGTTGAGGCGCTCTGCGCCCCGTGTTTGACGACTCGACGCCGAGCGTCCGAAAGGTAGGAACGATGGAAACTTACGGACTATCAGTAGCATAATTTTAGAAAAATGGTATAAAACTATGAGTTTGGCGTAGGAACGATGGATTCTCCCCAATCTCTGGTTCAAAAGGAGGTTGGGGAGACATGAGAATTCGCCTATCAACGAATACTTTAAACCGTCAACTTTTCACCGCGAATCGACAAATCCAGAAGTTCGATTGGGTGGCGTAACGGCATCTCGCGACCCTGTAGATTCAAATGTTTCTTAATCTGCAACGAACACCCCGGATTGGCTGAGGAAATTAACGACGCTCCCGTATTAACCAAATTCTCAACCTTTTGCTGTCCTAAATCGTCAGCCACTTCCGGTTGCAACATATTATAAACCCCCGCACTGCCACAACATAACGCCGCGTCTAACGGTTCTCGTAACGTGATGTTGGGGATTTGACGCAAGAGTTCTCGCGGTTGAGAGCTAATTTTTTGACCGTGGATTAAATGACAGGCATCTTGATAGACGATCGCCAGTTCTTCGTCCGTAATCGGATGCAATTTTGCCGTCAATTCCACGGCGGACAAAAACTCATTGATGTCCTTCACTTTCTCAGTAAAAGCTTCCGCTTTTTCCCGATAGTCCGGATCGTCTTTCAAAATGTGACCGTACTCTTTTAATGTATGACCGCAACCTGCCGCATTAATAATGACGAAATCGACATCCGTTCCCTCAAAACTGTCGATGTTTTGACGGGCGAGTTCTTGGGCTTGGGCTTCTTGTCCCTGGTGGGCGGGTAACGCTCCACAACAGCCCTGGGATTTGGGAATGACAATTTCACAACCGTTGGCGGTGAGAACGCGGGCGGTGGCTTCGTTGACGGGGTTGAAAAAGAGTTGTTGGACGCAACCGAGAAGCATTCCGACGCGATAGCGTTTTTCGCCTTGGGCGGGGATGATGTCGGGAAAGTTGGGTTTGAAGGCGTCGGGGGTGATTTGCGGGAGAATCGATTCCATCGCCCCGAGTCGCGGAAGCCAGCGGTTGAGTAATCCGGTCGATCGCACAAGGTTCTGCAATCCCGATTTTTGATACGCCATTAGGGGATACAGTAGCGGACGCAGGCGATCGGGGTAGGGAAACAGGTTGAAAATGAGGCTGCGAATGAGGCGATCGCCGATCGATCGCGGAACGTTGCGTTCGACTTGCGGGCGAGTGGCGGCGATGAGTTTGTCGTATTGAACGCCGGAAGGACAGGTGGTGACGCAAGCCAGACACCCCAAGCAAGAATCGAAATGTTGGACGGTGGCGGGTTCGAGTTCGGCTTCGCCGTTGTGAATGGCGTCCATCAGGTAAATTCGCCCTCGGGGGGAGTCCATTTCTTTTCCGATGACGCGGTAACTCGGACAAGTCGCCAGACAAAAGCCGCAGTGAACGCAGGTGTCGATGAGTTCGGGTTTGGGGGGATTTTGGGCGTCGAATCCGTCTTTGGGGAGTTCGCCGAGGTGGGGGTTCTGTTGGAGGAAGTTACTGTCTTTGGCGGGGATGCGGTTGGTTTCGGTGGGGTTGGGTTGAGTCTGCATAGCTGCGGTGAGGATGCGATCGACTGGTTTTTAAGGGAATGTCTGAAATGGGGTTTTGATGCTACAGGGAGGCTAAGCCTCCCGATAGCATTCCCAGCGAGAGGCTGGGAATCTGGTGAGAAAGGCGCGAGTTACGAGCTTTTCTCGGGGGAAGTCGGGGTTTCTGAAGCTGTTTCTGAGGCTGTCTCTGAAGCTGTTTCTGAAGCTGTTTCGGGGGTGTCAGCTTCGGTACTTTCGGAACTGGTGACGGTGACGGTTTCGTTGGCGGGAAGGGGTTCGATCGCCTGAATCGGTTTGGGATCGTTTTCGATTCCTAACTGTTCTTTAGCCCGATCGATGGCGAAGGCGGTTCCCGAGGAACTCGCCGACAGCAGGGCTTTTCCGGCTTCGTTAAACAGATTTTCGTGGTCGCGGCGTTCTTGGTTTTGATACCAAACTTTGGCGTTTCGCCCGATTTGGGTGGCGTAATCCCATCCCCAGACGAAGATGAGGAACACTAAGCAAAACATCATCCACAGCAACAAGGCGGTTTCTTTGATGATGTTCCAGGTGAGTTTGAAGGCTTGGGAGTAGGTTTCGCCGGTGTTCGGGGAAAAAACGAGTTCTCCAACTGTGGCGAATTGGGTTTTGAGTTTGTTCATAGGTTAAAGCTCCATGCAATATCGATCGACAGTAATATTTAAACGATAAACCTAAACGATAAACCGTTTCGGACTGAGTAAATTCTGAGCGTCGAACTTGGCTTTGATTTGCTGCATGGCGGTTTGGGCGTTTCCGACGTAGCCCCAAACGTCGAGTTGGCGTTTGAGGGATTGGGGGGCTTCGAGAATCGTCAGGAAGCCGCTGTTGTGTTGAAGGTGGTTTCGTAGGTTCAGGAGGTTAGATGTCGTCGCCAGGGGGGTGGGAACGCGAACTCGCCCTAAGCCACATCCGGCGTGAACCACTGCGATCGCATCTCCGCTAAAGGCTTCCTCGAGGTATTTCAAAGCGGCGACGGCGGCGGTGGGGCGTATTCCTATTTTCCCGAGAACGCGGGTTTGAGGATCGTCGGCTTCGATGAGGATTCGCGATCGATCCCATAAGTCGGTTTCTGATTGGGCTTCAGTGTCGTCGCGGTAGCTTGTCGCCGTCAACCCCAGTTTTTCCCCGAGTTGTCGAAGGCGATCGATCTGCTGGTTGACGCTTTCGGCGACGCTTTGGAAGCGAACCAACAGCCCGAAACCGCTTCCCAATTCCAGAGATTTGACGGTTCCCGGCGACAGAAGATCGATCGCCGTGGGAACCAGCGACGAAGCGAGAACCGTTTGAGTCACGCTGGCGATCGCCTCGGCGTCGCCGCAGAGGGCGAGGGTTTCAGAGGCTTCGGGAATGGGATACAGGCGAAAGGTGAGTTGGGTGGCGATCGCCAAGGTTCCGTAAGAACCCGTCAGGAGTTTCATCAAATCGTACCCGGCGACGTTTTTCACCACTCGCCCCCCAGCTTTAACGATTTCCCCATCCGATCGAACGAAGGAAATCCCGATGAGTCGATCGCGAACGCTGTTGTAACGCTGTCGCCAACTTCCCATATCTCCCGTGGCGACAATTCCCCCAATGGTGGCGTCGTCGGGATAACTCGGATCGAGGGCGAGAAATTGTCGAGATTGCGCCAAAATTGAATTGAGATGGCGTAATGTCGCTCCGGCTTCGACGGTGAGAGTGAGATCGCCAACAGCGTGTTCGACGATGCGATCGAGCCGTTTCGTACTCACCACCACCTCGACATCTTCGACGACGCCGCCCCAGTGCAGTTTACTCCCGTTCCCCATCGGTAACATCCGCCAACCCTGGCGATGACACGCCGCCACGACGCGGGATAAGGCGTCGGGGGTTTCGGGATAAACGATACAAGCGGGGGGAGTTCCCGCGATCGCCTGTTGGAGACGCTGACGAGACGGTTCGTCGAGGGTTTCCCAAGTGCAAACGCTGTCTTTGTCGAGGAGTCGTTCGAGTTCCGGTGTAATTTCGCCCATTCCCTGCCGATTCTGTCGAGTTGTCATAAAAACATGGTACAGATCGACCACGTTCACTTCTACGTTGAAGACGCCAAATCTGTTGGCGAGGATTTCGTCAAACGCCTGGGATTTCAGGCGGTGGGGGAACAGACAACCGACGACACCCACATGGAAATTTTGCAAACGGGGGGATTGCGGTTTTTACTGTCGTCGCCGCTGAAGGAAACCAGTTCCATCGCTGCGTATTTGCGGCGACATCCTCCCGGTGTGGCGGATGTGGCGTTTCGAGTTCGGGATTTAGACGAGATTCTCGATCGCCTGGTGCGATCGCCTCGCCCACTTTCCCCATTTCCCATTCTCCCATCTCCCCTCGTTCGCCAGGGGGAACGTTGCAACCAAATCGCCGCCTGGGGTTCCTTGCGTCATACGTTAATCGAAGGCTACTGCGAAGTTGAAACTTCCGAATCGGGGACGTTTGAGGCGATCGATCATCTGGTTCTCAACGTGGAATCTCGAGAGTTCGCCGCCGCTGCGAATTGGTATTGTGAGGTATTCGGCTTCGTTCCGCAACAGCAATTTTCCATCGCCACGGATCGATCGTCTTTGCATTCTCAAGTTTTGGTACATCCGGAAACCGGGGTTCAGTTTCCCATCAACAAACCGACTTCGGAAAATTCCCAAATTCAAGAGTTTTTAGATTTCAATGGTGGGGCGGGACTTCAACATATTGCCTTGAAAACCTCCGATATTTTAACGACGGTTCCTCGAATGCGTCGAGCGGGGGTGGATTTTTTAGAGGTTCCCGAAACCTATTTCGATCGCCTCTCTCAAAAACCGGGATTTAATTTGAACGGTTCTGAATTTCAGATTCTCCGAGAACAAGAAATCCTGGTAGACTGGAAACCATCTCGTTACCCGGCGTTTTTACTTCAAACTTTTACAAAGCCTGTTTTTAAAAAACCGACATTTTTCTTTGAGGTTATTGAAAGAAGAACGGGAATTTATGATAATATTGAAATAGAAGCCACAGGGTTTGGAGAGGGAAATTTCAAGGCTTTATTTGAGGCGATCGAGCGCCAACAAATCCAGCGAAATTCCGTTTAAAAAACAGCGGGATAGATTGATGGATCGAAAAAGGTGCGTGACGCCGGAATCAAATGTTTTAAAATTCAAATAAATCGAACAAATCAAACCGCGATGTCTGCCGACGAACTCCCCGAACTCGACCTTTTCCTCGTCTGTGGCTTAGGAAGCTTGGGACAACAATGTGTCTTAGCCCTCAAAGACTTCGGCGTTCGCGTCATCGGCATCGAACTCACCCCACCGAGTTACTGGGACGTTCCCAACCTGCCCGAATTGCTCGACGATCTCATTATCGGCGACTGTCGCCAAAACCGCGTGTTCGAGCAAGCCCAAATCCATCGCTGTCGCGCCGTTCTCCTCGTCACCAGCGACGAAGCCATCAACATCGAAACCGCCCTCGCCGTGCGTCGCCTCAACCCCCGCACTCGCCTCGTGGTGCGATCGGCGAAAGACACCCTCAACCAACTCCTGCAACGACAACTGGGTAACTTCACCGCCCTCGAACCCACCCAACTCCCCGTAACCGCCTTCGCCCTGGCTGCCCTTTCCGTCAAAACCCTGGGCTTTTTCAACCTCGACGGAACCTGGCTGCGGGTGGTTCGCCGCAAAATCGAACCGTCTCATCCCTGGGGCGGGCGCAATCTCCACGAACTCAACAGCCGCACGCAACGGATTTTAGCCCATTCGGGGGATGTCACCGACGCCGCCGAACCCTTCCACTGCTGGCATCCGGAAACCCGGATTTGTCCGTCTGACGTGGTGGTGTACGTCGAAACAACCGATCGCTGGACGTTTCGCCGCCCCAGAAACCGCAAGATCGATCGCAACCGCCTCCATTCTCCCTGGCGTCGTGTCTACCCGGAAGAACTCAAACGCCTTTGGGTCAAAATTTGGTCGAATCCCAGCGATCGCGCGTGGCGAGTGGCGATCGTCTGCGGCATCACCGTTTTCGCCTTGCTAGGCATCGGAACGGTACTGTTTCACCGCTACTATCCCGAAACCACCTGGATGTCGGCGTTTTACGCCACGGCGATCCTGTTGCTGGGGGGATATTCCGATTTGTTCGGCAACTTTACCCCCCTCCCCGTCGAGATTCCCCATTGGTTGCAATCCTTCGGACTTCTCCTCACCCTCGCGGGAACGGCGTTTGTGGGAGTTCTATACGCTCTGCTGACGCAAGCTTTACTGTCGGCGAGATTTCAATTTACTCAGCAACGCCCGCCCCTTCCCAAACGGGATTTCATCGTTATCGTGGGGTTGGGGCGCGTGGGGCAGCGGGTAGCGTCGTTGTTACAGTCGTTTCAACAGTCGATCGTGGGCGTGGCGTTTAACGCCGATCTCGATCGCAACATCCTCCCGCAAATTCCCCTGTTGCTGGGTTCCCCTCGGGAAGTGCTACCGCACGTCAACTTCGCCGACGCCCAAAGCCTGTTGGTGTTGACAGACGAGGAAATCACCAACACCGAAGTCGCTCTCATCGCCCGAGAAGCCAATCCTCAGCTTCGTTTAGCCATCCGTACCCAACACCAACGCCTCAGCGAAGACTTGGCGGAGTTGTTCCCCAAAGCGCAAATTATCTGTGCTTATTCCGTCGCCGCCGAAGCCTTTGCAGGGGCGGCGTTTGGCGAGAAAATCCTCAGTTTGTTGCGTCTCAACGATACGACGGTGTTGGTGACGGAGTACCAGGTGGAAGCGGGGGATACCCTCAACGGCTTGCTGTTAGCAGAAGTCGCCTACGGTTACGGGGTGGTTCCGCTGTTACACCAGCGATTCCCCGGTTCGTCGAAGTTGATGCCCCTCGACGACGTGGTGTTGGAAATCGGCGATCGCTTGGTGGTATTAGCCACCAGTGAAGGGTTGCGTCGCGTCGAATACGGCGATCGATCCCGGTTTTCGAGAAACATCTGGATTCGCGTTACGGGTGTCATGACGCCCGATAGTGCCTTTGAAGGAGCCAACGCCATTTCTCGCATCGCCGGATACCGTTTGAAAGAGGCGCGAGAACTGTTCGATCGCCTCCCGATAACGCTCCCCAAACCCCTTTACCAACATCAAGCGTGGCGTTTGCTCCGGGCATTGTATAAAGCTAGAGTAGACGCCCATGTGGTTAACCAGCTTAACCTTTAATTGAAGAATAATTGAGAAAATCTAACTCTCGCCGAAATTCCATCCTCGATCGCACCCAAAAAAACACCCGCCGGGTGCGGGTGTTTCCAAGTGAACTTCGATGCAGGTTAACCAGGCAGATAAACCCTATCCTTAACCTTCCGGCGTTTCGGCTTCAATTTGTTTCGGTTCCGGCGTTTCGTCGAACAAGTTCACCTTCACCACGCGATGAACCGCTTCCGGGGCTTTCGGCAACCATAACATCAAGATACCGTCGCGATATTCCGCTTTTACATCGTTATTGACGATGGGTTCGGGTAAATCGACACTGCGGCGGAATTTACCGATGGGAAATTCGCTGTAGAAACGATGTTTGTCGTCTTCCGGTTCCCGTTTGCGATATTCGCCTGCGATCGTAACTTTATCGCGAGTGACTTCAATATCGAGATCGTCGCGATCGATCGCCGGAACTAACGCCCGCAACAGAAACGCCTCGGGTTTTTCTTCCAGTTCCACGGCGATCGACCAATTGCGAGAATAGTTTTCGCCCGAAACTTCATTAAACACGCGATTGAGTTGACGTTCGATTCGATCGAGTTCTTCAAAGGGATTGACGGTGTAGAATCGCATAACTGCCTCCTCTGACTTTCGGCGGTTTTTCGCTCTCAGCGAACCGTTTCTTCGGACAGTTTTATTGTGCGATCGCACCGCCGAAAGTGAAAATGCAGACAACCGTACTTCCATAGGAAACTTGCCGAAATTCGGTTCGCCTCACCCCATTTTCGGTTCTCCGAAACCTTAACCTTCGCCAGGACAAATCCCACCAGCACGGGCGGCAATTTACGGCTGAATTTCCATCCGTTGCGCGTTGAAACCAGGGCTGGCGTCGGAGTCGATTTCGTCGTACAACAAGCCGTTGATACGGCGTCTCACCACGTCTTCGCAATTTTCCGCCCGGGTGAGAGACGCAAGGAGGAGGGGAATTCCGAGAGCGGTGAATCAGACCAGTTAGAAAAGTTACATAGGTCTATCACGAACCGCTTCCGAGGATGACCAAACTCAGTAACGTACCGCTATTCCACAACCCGTGCATTAACATCGCGGCTAACAGATTGCGAGAGCGAGTGTAAACGACCCCTAACACGATACCGAGAGTCGCCAACGGCAACACTTCCGATACGCTTAAATGAGCTAGAGCAAAGACGAGACTGCTGAGAACGATCGCCCCCCACACGGGGACGTATTTGGTCAAAGACGGCAGTAAAAATCCACGAAAAATCAACTCTTCAAAAACCGGGGCGAGAATCGAGGCGGTAAGAAAGAAACAGGCGATCGCCACCCAATCCCCACTTTCTAAGGCAATTTCCAAAATTGGGTTGCTACCGCCTTTTCCGTCCCAAATTTCTTGGTTGATTAACGACACCCCTAAGACCAACGGAACAGCCGCTAAATATCCGGCAAAACCCCAAGCCAGACCCTTCGGCAAGCTCAACCGAAACCACTCGGATTTCAAGGGAAAATAGGGTTTCACGGAATAATACAACACCGATAAGGCGGCGATGGCAGAAATGAAATAGCCTCCTAAAATCGAGGCGGCCTGGCCGCGACTCTCTAAATTGGCAGGATCGACATCGAACAAAGCGTAAATCAAAGGGAAGAGAAGACTTCCCATTAAAACTTGGCTGATAAAAAAGACGATGAAGAAGCCCACTACAACCACTTGCGCGATCGTGTCCCACTCCCATTCCACCGTCCAAACCACGCCTTTATTTCTCGACAAAAGCGATTCTTCCCCTTTCACGATTCGCTGTCCGACGAGGAACAGCAACAGTCCCGTTCCCAATAGCAATCCTAAACCCGAAATCGCGGTTAAAATTACCAATTTAACGAGGGTTTTTCGGGCGAATTTCTGTTCGGATTGTCTTAAAAGTCCCAGGTCGATGGGTTTCTCTTCCACCTGATAGAACTGTTCTAAAGCGCGATAGCGAAACCACCCATTTAACTGATTTTGCAACTGCGTTTCGGCCTGGGGAACCACTTGCGGCGGTTGACGCCACAATCCGGCTAAAACCAATGCTGTCGCTGCGTCGTTGGAAAGGAGGTCGGGGGTGGTTTTGTCTTCGGAAGTGGTGTTTCGCGCGATCGCTTTCGACCAAATGTCTAACGCCTCGCTGACGCGATCGCGACTGGCGAATAAAATACCGAGGCGAACCTCTAAGCGATCGCGCAAGGCTTGCTGTTTGTCGATGACCGATTGCAACTTCTGAACCCGAGATAAATTACTCGGCGATAAATTTTCCAGTTGCGATAACTGCAACTTCGTTTGCGTCTCGTTCAAACTCTCGCGCACCGTTTCGAGAGACTCGCGATATTGCGCGATCGCCGTTTCGTAAACGTCCTCGCCAATCAATCCTCCCGGTAACTCCTCCATCTCCCACTCATCCGGAGGCGTCCACTCTGCCGCCTGTAACGCGAGGTTAGTTTGCGCTAAATCCAGGCGACTTTGAATTTGCGGTTGTTGCCAACTTCCCAGCAACGCCAATCCCACCACAACGGCGGTAATGGCAGTCAGGATCGCTAAAACCAGTTGCTTGAAACTCATGGAAACGGTTCGTAAAAGACTTGTTCCATCATCGCATCATCGTCGAAAATTCGGCGCGACCCCCGTTAACCCTGACGGGTTTCACGCCAACCCCCGCAACCGACAAATGCAGAAACCCCGTCGCGATCGATCCCCCCCAACTCATCAGAGACTTTAACAACTTAAATGTTGCTCAAGTCCCCGTTAAATGTAAAATATCCCTTAAGATCGTCCAAATATAGAAGAGGATAATCATTTCGCTATGACCGCAGCGACCCCCGCCGCCCCTAGCACAATTCCTTCTTTTTGTCAAGGTATTCAATTTTTCGCCGAATCCCTTCCCGGATGGGACGAATACGGCAAAGAACCGGCCATCAAAGCCGGAGAAAAACTGATTTCCGCCACCCGCGACAAAGCCGCCGTCTATCAAACCCTGTTAGCGGCCGACGCCCTGCGCTATCTCACCTTACAAGTCACGTCTAGCAAAGCCTCCGGTCACCCCGGCGGATTTGCCAGCATTGCCGACACCATCGCCGCCTTAGTGATGTTGGGTCACAAAAACATCATCACCGAAGTCGGCCACCACGCCCCCGGATTTTACAGCAACGTCTTCCTCGATCGCTCCCTGGAAGACATGGGCATCGAAACCGTCCAACAACTGCGCGATCGCTTCCGCGAAACCGGGGGACTCCTGGGTCACCTCTCCGGACAAATCCCAGGACTCCTCAACCCCGCCGGCCCCCTCGGACAAGGACAACACTTCGCCATGGCCGGCGCCAAACTCAACCCCGGCGTCCTTTTCCCCGTGACCATTGGCGACGGCGGCATCGGCGAACCCTACGTCATGAGTAGCTTCGGTCACTTCAACACCGCCTATCCCGACGTGACCAACTTCCTGCCCATCCTCGTCTGGAACGGTTACAGCCAAGAACACCATAGTATGGTGTCCACCAAAACCAACGACGAGATGGTCGAATACTGGGCGGGGAACGGCTTCCACGAAATCATCCTCGTCGATGCCAAAGACTACGACGACTCCAACCAAACCAGCGATTACGTCGATAGCACCCTCTTCTCCCTCGAAGGGCGCATGGCGTTCACCCAAGCCGTTCTCGAAGCAGTAGACGAAGCGGCCAAATCTGCCCTCAACGGCACGCTGACGGTTCTGATTATCAAACAACTCAAAGGAGCGGGAGTTCACAAACGGGGCGCCCAATCCCACAACCTCTATCCCGGCGACACCGCCGAAAAAGACTACATCGCCAACGCCATGAAAGCCCGGGCGTTGACTCCCGAAGCGTGGCAACTGGTTCGCAACAACTACGAACGCGCCGCCGGCGGAACCGCCTCGAAAGTCGTTCTCACCGAATCCGAACGAGACTTACCGGATTTGGGCGAATTGCCCCTCACCGAGTTTCCCGTCGGGGGAGATAAAAAAGTTGCCACCACCGCTATGGGCGAACTGGTGGTTCACGTGGGTAAAAAAGACCCCCACTTCCTCGTCACCAACGCCGACGGAAACGCCGCTTCCGGCATCAACAACATCAACATCGGCTTGAACATCGTCCACCCCACCACGGACGAAACCTATCACCAGCAACCGCAGGGACAGGTTTACGAACCCCTCAGCGAAGACGCCTGTGCCGGACTCGCCGCAGGGTTGGCGTTGTTCGGTTCGCGGACGCTGTGGTGTTCTTACGAATCCTTTGCTATCAACGGTTTACCGATTTGGCAAACGGTGACGCAAGCGATGGCGGAATTGCGCCGCACCACGCCTTCGACGATTACGCTGTTTACGGCGGGAGCGTTGGAACAAGGGCGTAACGGTTGGACGCACCAACGGCCGGAAATTGAGAACTATTTCGCCGCCATGATGCGAAATGGCAACGTTTTCCCGCTGTTCCCCTGCGATGCCAACGGCATTCAGGTGTGTTACGACTGGGCGGTGACGACGAAGAATAAAGGGATTACGATTACGGCGAGTAAAACCCCGTTACCGGTGCGATCGACCCTGGAACAAACTCGCCAAGGTTTGGAAAAAGGCGCGTTTGTCTTGGACGAACAACCGGGAGAGAAAACCGTGGTGTTTGCGGTTCTCGGGGACATGATTTTACTTCCGGTATACGAAGCTGTAGAACAGTTGAAAGCTCAAGGGATTGGCAGCAAAATCGTTTCCGTGACGAGTCCCCGTCGTCTGTATCGTCCGTCTGATGTGGCGTGGGAGACTTGCGCGGAAGCCGATGGCGGTTTCCTCGACGATGCGGAGTTTGCGGAACTGTTTGGCGGCGATGCCTTGATTGCTGTGACAGGCGGTTCTAGCGCCATGTTGGAACCGGTGATGTTGCGGAGTAACGCGCCTCGCGATGTGGTGTCGTGGAAGCGTGGAGAAACGGCGTCGAGTGCGGCGGCGGTGATGAAGTTGAACGGCATCACGGCGGAGAATTTGGTGAAGCGATCGACCGAGTTGTTGGGTTAGGTTTCCCTAGGCGATCGCAATAAACCACGGGAAAACTTTCTCTAGGGATTTCCCGTCTCAGCTAGATCCTCGCGCTAGATCCCCGGCATCTCCAAGATGTCGGGGATCTCGACGAAGCTTAAAGGTAGAGCGCGAGTTCCTTATCGCGGGTTAAGCTAAAAACCGGGGTTTCAAGATTCTCTCGATTTCGGCTTTAAAAGTCGCCGCGAGATTCAATGGCGTCCGTCAATTTCTCGATAACCTCGTCAATCGGCATCGAACCCAATTCCCCAGACGCGCGAGTGCGGATGCTGAGGCTGTTGGCTTCCTGTTCCTTGGCACCGACGATCGCCATCACCGGAATTTTCGCTTTTTCGCCGTTGCGAATTAGCTTTCCGAGACGTTCCCCACTGGTATCGGCGGCGGCGCGAATTCCACTTTGCAACATTTTCGCCGCTACGTCTTTGGCGAAGGGTAAAAAATCATCGCTCACCGGAAGTAACCGCACCTGTTCCGGTGCCAGCCACAGGGGGAAATCTCCCGAATATTCTTCGATGAGAATGCCGATTAACCGTTCCAAGGAACCGAACGGGGCGCGGTGAATCATCACCGGACGTTGGCGAGAACCGTCTTCGGCGACGTATTCTAACTCGAAGCGTTCGGGGAGGTTGTAATCGACTTGTACCGTTCCTAGCTGCCACTCCCGTTCGAGGGCGTCTTGGAAAATAAAGTCGAGTTTGGGACCGTAGAACGCGGCTTCGCCGGGAGCCTCGAAATAACTCATGCCTTTGGTGTTCATGGCGTGGCGGATGGCGTCTTCGGCTTTGTCCCAGGCTTCATCGGAACCGATGTATTTGTCGGAGGAGCGATCGCGCGTACTCAATCGCGCCTTAAACTGATTCAGGCGCAAACTCTCGAACACCGACAAAATCAAATCGACGACGTTGAGAAACTCCGTTTCCAGTTGGTCGGGGGTGACGAACAGGTGCGAATCGTCTTGGGTGAAGCCGCGAACTCGCGTTAAACCCCCCAGTTCTCCCGACTGTTCGTATCGGTAAACCGTACCGAACTCCGCCAGACGTAACGGTAAATCCCGGTAAGAGCGCAGTTCGCTTTTATAAATCTGGACGTGGAAGGGGCAGTTCATGGGTTTGATGACGAATCCCTGTTCGGCGCGTAACGCCTCTTCGTCGTCCGCCATCAAGGGGAACATATCTTCTTTGTAGTTCTGCCAGTGTCCCGAGGTTTTGAACAAGTCCACTCGGGCGATGTGGGGGGTAACGACGCCGAAATAGCCCCGTTTTTGCTGTTCGTCTTTGAGGAAGTTTTCCAGGGTCGATCGCAGGATGGTGCCTTTCGGCGTCCACATGGGTAAACCGGGACCGACAGAATCGGAAAAGACGAACAACCCCAGTTCTTTGCCAACTTTGCGGTGATCCCGTTTGAGGGCTTCTTGTTTGCGGCGTTTGTATTCCTTGAGTTGTTCGGGGGTTTCCCAGGCCGTTCCGTAAATCCGTTGCAGTTGCGGGTTGTTGGCGTCGCCGCGCCAGTATGCACCGGCGATACTTTCGAGGTCGAAGGCTTTCGGGTGCAGGTCTCCGGTGGTTTCGACGTGAGGTCCGGCGCAGAGATCCCACCAGCGATCGCCTAGATGGTAAATGGTGATGGGATCTTCTTTGATATCTCCGAGAATTTCCAGTTTGTAGGGTTCTTTAATCTCGGTGATGCGTTTTTCGGCTTCTTCTCGCGTCACCACTTCCCGAATCACGGGCAGTTTTTGCTTGATGATTTTGACCATCTCTTTTTTGATGGCCTTGAGATCTTTTTCCGTAAACGGTTCCGGGCGATCGAAATCGTAGTAAAACCCGTATTCAGTCCACGGGCCGATGGTGACTTGGGTTTCGGGAAACAACCGCTGTACTGCCATCGCCATGACGTGAGAGGCGGTGTGACGGATGCGTTTGAGGGAGTCGGATTCGCTGGTACGGGGTAGGCGAATCGGTTGTTGTTCCACGGCTTCGGCTGATTGGGACGCTGAGGGTGACATGGGTAATTCGATCGAAAACGGAACTTTACGAGCTTAACGGATAGCGCGGCGCGATCGATCGTCTCTGTTGTAGAGCGTTGCGATGGCCACAGCTTGCATTTTCTATCTTAAACGGTTGCATTCGATCGCGGAAAAGCTGCGATCGATCGACCCTCCCCGTTCGGTTAACCGCCCTCGACAGCTTGCCAGGGTATCGGTAACAATCTCGATCGTTGACGGAGTGTACCGCATTGTTTTTCCCAATTCGCGAACCGCTGTCGGTTTGATGGGAATGCCGCAACTCCCGATAGCCTAATTCATTCCAGGAGGCAGTCACGATGCCCTTAGGCGATTTCGGTTAGGTCAGCTTACACCAAACTTTTCCAATTCAACCCCTAGGCGAACCCTAGCCTTTGTGCGTTCCGGATTTCCCGCGAAATTCGTGAGGCTTCGCCTTGTCAAATTCATTGCCACATTCATCGTTGCCCAATTCAACGGCGATTGGATTTTGTCCTCGATCGTTTTGCGTTTCGATCGAATAAGGAGAGGAAAACAGCTATGCGTATCGCTCAAGTTGCACCGTTATGGGAGCGCGTTCCCCCTCCCGGTTACGGCGGAATCGAACTCATCGTGGGACATCTGACGGACGAACTCGTCCGACGGGGACACCAAGTCACCCTTTTTGCTTCGGGCGATTCCCAAACTCTGGCGCGTTTGGAAGCCGTTTGTCCGCAAGCGTTGCGTCTCGACCGGGAAACCCTCGAACCCGAGGCTTATGCCGTTTTGCAATACAAGCGCGTCTTAGACGCCGCTGGGGAGTTCGACCTGGTTCACTTCCACACCAGCTATCCAGCACTCCCTTACGCCGAGATGCTGAACATCCCGGTAGTGCATACCTTGCATAACGGTTTTACCCGAGAAAACCAACAGGTGTTCCAACATTACCGACATCAGCCGTTTATCAGTATCAGCGACGCACAACAGCAGCGCATTCGGGAACTGAACTACGTGCGAACCGTCCACAACGGCATCGATCCCGCCAGTTATCCCTTTGTTGAAGAACCCGCCGACGATCCTCCGTATTTGGCCTTTTTAGGGCGAATGTCTCCCCAAAAAGGACCGCACCACGCCATTGAAATCGCCAAACGCAGCGGTTGGACGCTGAAAATGGCGGGAAAGGTCGATCCGATCGATCGCGCCTATTTCGAGGCAGAAATCGCCCCCCAGATCGATAACCGACAAATTCAATACCACGGCGAACTGTGCCATCGCGATAAAGTGCGGTTGTTGGGATATGCTACGGCAACCCTATTTCCCATTACTTGGGAAGAGCCGTTCGGATTGGTCTCGATCGAGTCCATGTGTGCGGGAACCCCCGTTATCGCTTTCAACCGGGGTGCGGTTCCGGAAATCGTCGCCCACGGCGCAACTGGGTTTATTTGCCAAACCGTCGATGAAGCCGTCGATGCGGTGTCTCTCGTCGAGGATCTCGATCGCGAAAACTGTCGGGATTTCGTCGAACGCCATTTCAGCGTCTCCAGCATGGTGGAGAAATACGAAGCGGCGTATCAGAAAGTCCTGAACGAATTCTGGTCTCGCAACGGCCGTCCTGTCAGCGAACCGACGTTAGCCGCTTAGTGCGAGCTGTTTCAACGCTGTTTCAAAAGTCAGAAAACGTCAGAAAACGTCAGAAGGAGAAACGATATGGCTGTTAAAACTTGCCCCTGTTGCGGAAAATCGATGTTGCAGCACGTGCGATCGACCAAACTGGAATGGTTCTGTTCTTCCTGCACCTTCGCCATGCCGGCCAGCGGAGGATCTCGACTCTCGCCACCGGCCGCGGCAACCCCTGCCCGATAAGAGGATGAGGGGATGATGGGATGAGGGGATTGACAATTTACCATTTCTCCCCCTCTCCTCATCTCCCCCTCTCCTCAAGACCTCATCCCCTCAACAGGGTCACTGTTCACTGCTCACTGTAAGAGCGATGGCTTCAGAGGAGTTGTTAAGTCAGCAATACGTGCCGTCTTGGGAACAGGTTCGCTGGCCCGAAGCCGAAGGCGAACCTCGCCAACCGACGCGGGTTCTGAAAGACGACGATATTTTTCTCGTCACCGATCGCCTCGGAAATATTACCTCCCCGATGGCGGGGAAATTTGAAAAAAATCATTATACCACAACAGGATTATTTTGTCAAGACACCCGCTTTCTCAGTCGCGGAGAACTGCAAATTGAGGGGCGATCGCTGCTTCTGTTGGATAGCGAAGCTCTCTCAGGCGGAGAAATGACGGTGTCTTGTACCAATCCTAGTTTCGGGGAACGGATTCCCTTGGAAACGTTGGGGATTTTTCGCCATCTGGTGCTTCGCGGCGGATTGTTTGAAGAAATCGAGGTGACGAATTACAACAGGCATCCGGTTTCGGTGCAACTGAGTTTCAGTGTGGATGCGGATTTTCGGGATCTGTTCGAGGTGCGACAGTACCAGCAGCGATCGCATCGCGGTCAAGTATTGGTAGCTCATCCCGATATCAGCCGGATTCAGTTTGCCTACAAAGGCTTAGACGGGGAAGTGATGGAATCGGAAATCGAGTTCCAACATCGCCTCCCCGATGGCAAAGTCGGTAATACAGTCGTTTGGCAACTCACTCTCGATCCCCAGGTAACGCAAACCCTCGGCTATCGGGTGCGTCTGCTGCGAAATCGCCAGTTGAGTCCGACGGTGGCGATTCCGAACACCCTATCTGAGGCAAAAAAGGAAGCGCGAGAGGCTTGGAATGCTTGGCGCAGTCGCATAACTAAGCCAAAAACGGACAACCGGGAGGTCGATCGCACTCTCGCCAGCGCCCAACGAGATATTTACGTTTTGCGTCAGTCCTTTGGGGAAGAAACAGTCCTCGCGGCGGGGATTCCCTGGTTTTCGACGCTCTTCGGCCGGGATTCCATTATCGCCGCGTGGCAGTTGTTGATGTTCGATCCCCTCCTGGCGCGGGATACGCTCAGAATTTTAGCCCGCTATCAGGGACGGCGCGAGAGCGACTGGCACGACGAAGATCCCGGTAAAATCTTGCACGAACTACGTCTCGGGGAAATGGCGCGATGTGAGGAAATCCCCCATACGCCCTATTACGGAACCGTAGACGCGACGCCGCTGTGGTTGCTGCTGTTGGCGGAGTATTACGCTTGGACGGGGGATATAGAGACGCTGCGCCAACTGTGGGACTCTGCAGTGGCGGCGATGGATTGGATCGATGGGAAATCCAGCGAAACCGGCTATTTAACCTATTGGCGGCGCAGCGATCGCGGCATCGACAATCAAGGTTGGAAGGATTCGGGCAATTGTATGGTCGATCGCCACGGACAACTGGTTTCCGGACCGATCGCCCTGTGCGAAGTGCAAGCTTATGTTTACGCGGCGAAAATACGGTTGAGCGAGTTGGCCCGAAAATGCGATCGCCCCGATTTACAAGAGCGTTGGCGTAAGGACGCCGAAGACCTCAAACAGCGCTTTAACCGAGATTTTTGGCTCGAAGACGAGAATTATTGCGCCCTCGCCCTCGACGGCGACGGAAACCCCGTCGATAGCATCACCTCCAACCCGGGACACTGCTTGTTTGCGGGAATTCTCGAGGACGAGAAAGCCCAGGCGGTGGGACATCGTTTGATGGCGCCGGATTTGTTTAGCGGTTGGGGGATTCGCACCCTCAGCCACCAGTCCCCCGCCTACAATCCCATCGGCTACCATTTGGGATCGGTTTGGCCTCACGATAACGCCATCGTCACCTTGGGATTGCGTCGAATCGGCCATCTCGACAGTGCGTTAAAGGTGGCGCAGGCGATGTTCGATATGACGAAACATCAAACAGACGGACGGCCGCCAGAACTGTTTTGTGGGTTCGATCGCCACGATCGACGCCCTCCGGTGCCTTACCCCGTCGCCTGTTCCCCCCAAGCCTGGGCGACGGGAACGGTGTTTCAACTGTTGCAAATGACCCTCAACCCGGTTCCCGAGGCAGACTCTCAGCGGTTAACCTTGCGAAATCCCAGTTTGCTACCCTCTTTAAATCAACTGAAACTCTACGGCGTTAAACTGGGTTCGGCGACGGTGGATTTAGCGTTCGATCGTGTCGGAGAGTCCATCGTGGCGCGGGTGTTGAAACGAAACGGGGATCTGACCGTGGCCATCGAACTCCCCTGACGGCCTTCCAAAAAACTAAACTAAAGACACAGACGTTTCGTTTTCGCAGTGATGGTATCTGTTTCACCCGCCAGTTCTGCCCCTTCCGCCGAGGTCGATCGCTTTTGGCGTTGGCGCGGTTTCCGCATCTGTTACCGACAATCCGGCGAAACCGGCCCCGCTGTGGTGCTAGTTCACGGTTTCGGCGCCTCCATCGGCCATTGGCGCGATAACATTCCCGCTCTCGCCCGCTCCTGTCGCGTTTACGCCCTGGATTTACTGGGATTTGGCAAATCTCACAAACCCACTCCCGGTTTAGTCGTCGATTACACTTTTGAAACCTGGGGGGATTTGCTGGCGGATTTCTGTCGCGACATCGTGGGAGAAGCGGCGTTTCTCGTGGGAAATTCTATCGGCTGTATCGTCGTCATGCAAACGGCGACAACCCATCCGGAATGGGTGCGCGGCGTGGTGCAGTTAAACTGTTCGTTGCGTCTGCTTCACGACAAACGACCCGCTACGCAATCTTGGTTCAAACGCATGGGAGCGCCCCTATTGCAGAATTTGTTAGGGATTAAACCCGTCGGCGACTTTTTCTTTACGCAACTGGCGACGCCGAAAACGGTTCGTAATATCTTGCTACAAGCCTACAAACGCCAGGAACGGGTGACGGAGGAACTGATCGAACTCCTCATCGAACCGGCGAAAGACCCCCGCGCCAGCGATGTGTTCGTGGCGTTTACGCGTTATTCTCAAGGTCCGCTTCCGGAGGAGTTGCTCGAACGCTTGACTTGTCCGACGCTCGTGGTTTGGGGGGCTGAAGATCCTTGGGAACCGTTGGAACTGGCGCGAGATTTCGAGAACTATTCGGCGGTCGATCGATTCGTCGTCTTGGAGGGCGTCGGACACTGTCCCCAAGACGAAGCCCCCGAGGAAGTTAACGGGATTTTATCGGAGTGGATTCTCGATCTCGTGCCGCTTTCCGCCACGGATGAAAAATCATCCCTTTGATTGTGGAGGGTGAAGTTTTGACGGGATTTTGGCTAACTTTCCCAGGAACGCGATCGCCAACCTTTGCGTCTTCTTTCGATAGATAGAGCCAGTGTTGAGAAAATCAGCATTTTCACTTTCTGTTGGATTAGTTTTTGTTATCGATCGAGCCGAATTATCGGCGCGAGTGCCTAAAATTTCGGCTTTTTTGCGACAGTGCTTGTCAAATTGGGTTGAATTCAGGTATAAATATAGTATTGGAAATTTGTCGGCGCTTTTTGTCGAAGCAAGAACTCATCAAGCGCCGCGATAGCAACCCCATAAAGTCAAGAGGATTTGAACAATTCAAGAGGTCGTATGAACCATCAGGTAATTCATCCTATGGTGAAAATGCAGCGTCAAGTACGCTCGCTCGTCGATTCTAAGGTCGTTCAACCTAGCGATCGCATTTGGAAAGTCGCCTTCCTGTTTGGCGACGAGTGGCCCCGTCTCAAGCAAGAACTGCTTGAATTCGAGTTCTCCATGCAAGATCCCCTCAGCGAGCTGTTAGCCGTTGAAGTCTGGGAAGACGAGTAATCTAAACCCTATTCTCGTTTTTGTCGATTTTTCGGTGCAATTTCCTCAGTACGCCCTTTAAATACCCGCTGTACTGGGGAAATTCGTCGCGTTTAGGCTAGGTCGATCGGGGTCTGGCTTAAGTTGCATTGCAACCGGATTAGAAGTTTTTTGCAATGGGTTATCTCGAGACTCGGTGCGATCGCCCTAGATTCCCAGTCTGATGGCAGGTTCACCTTTCCCAACTTGCAGAACCCGCCAGATCCCCGGCATCTCCAAGATGCCGGGGATCTACAGCCTTAACGTTATATTTTCAATCAAACCCCTTCAAAACAAGCTTTTATATCGTCAGAAACAGTTCCGACCGCCGAAACCTCCACCTGAAGCGCCGTATCCTCGTGTTGCAAGCGAATGCGAACGTAGGCTTTCGGTAAATAACTCAACCGTTCAGACCATTCGATCGCGGTAATTCCTGGTCGAACTTCCGTCCCTTCCCAATAAACTTCCGGTTGCAACTCTTCAATCTCATCAGGATGCAACCGATATAAATCGAAATGATACAACGGCACGCGACCTTCAAGATATTCATTAATCAGCGTAAACGTGGGACTGACAATCGCCTCAGCAATCCCCAACCCTTCGCCGATTCCCTGAACCAGCGTCGTTTTACCGCTACCTAAATCCCCCTCAAGAAGTAACGTCGTCAGCGGCGGCAGATATTTTCCCAATTGAACCCCGAAACGGCGCGTCGCGTCGGCGTCGGGAAAAGACAGAACTGCAAGGGTCATCGCGGAAAATGTAAATTTATGTAAACTAATAAAAAGCAATCGAACCGATCGTTCAGATATCGAACAAAACCGATGGTATCTCGTCGCAAACTTTTACAACTGATTTTGCAACTCACCTGGGCGAGTTGTCTCGCCATTGTCGCCGCCTGGGGTGGAATGGCGCAACCGGCTTTCGCGATGGGGGGAACGCTACCACCGTTGAACGAACCGGCGCCAGAGTTTACCTTACCCACGAATACCGGAGAGGGAGAGGTGTCGCTATCCGACTATCGAGGTAAGTGGGTGGTGGTGTACTTCTACCCTGCCGATTTTACCCCCGGTTGCACCTTGGAGGCACGACGATTTCAACAAGACTTACCCGAGTATATCGATCGAAACGCGCAAATTCTCGGCATTAGTGCCGACGACGTGAAGTCTCACGAAGATTTCTGCGACTCAGAAGGCTTGCGGTTTCCCTTGCTCTCCGACCTAGACGGCAGCGTTAGCAAGGCTTACGGCTCTTGGATTTATTCACGATCGGTTCGTCACAGCTTCATCGTCGATCCCGAAGGGATTTTGCGCGATCGATTCGTCAAAGTCAATCCCTCCATCCACAGCCAGGAAGTCTTAACCCGATTAGAGGCGTTGCAAGCCACC
Source organism: Baaleninema sp. (assembly GCF_049974805.1). Classification (NCBI taxonomy): domain Bacteria; kingdom Bacillati; phylum Cyanobacteriota; class Cyanophyceae; order Oscillatoriales; family Oscillatoriaceae; genus Baaleninema; species Baaleninema sp. Next base: position 23,387 of record NZ_JBNGCO010000029.1, on the reverse strand, counting down.
TCGTAAACCCTAAAACCTTTCTAAAATTTGTCAAATTCACCGAAATCCCGCGCTACGGATGAAATCGTAGCTTTGAAAACTGCCGTCTGGCAATGCCAACCATGCAAAAATACGTCTGCACAGTCTGCGGTTACGTCTACGAACCCGAAAAAGGCGACCCCGACAGCGGTATCGAACCGGGTACGGCATTCGACGATATTCCCGACGATTGGGTATGTCCAGTTTGTGGCGCCACTAAAGAGGACTTCGAGCCGCAAAGTTAACAGGCTCCTCCCTACAAGCCCTTGACCCGGAGGAGGAGAGCCATCGACGGCGATGGAACCGTCTCCTCAACGGGCTTGTTGTACCAACCATTGAAACTTCGCCCGCACTAAATCCAAATCCTGCGGGTGGAGGGTCAGGGGTTCGGTGTCAGACAGTTCCGGAGAGTCTAACGTGGTTCCGTAACCGAGTCGGCGCACCGTGGCCCGCATTCGATCGCACAAACACAGAGACAGTCCGCGATAAAAGCGAGAGGCGAATCCTGCATCTTGATTTAACTTCGATACGATGCGAAATCGAGGAATTTCGAGAATTTCTGAGGGTTCGACTGCGTTCACCGTGGCAATGGGCAAGCGATTATCGATAAACGAAATTTCTCCAATGACCTCTCCGGCTGCAATGCGAGCCAGTTCTCGTTCGGCGTCGGGGGGATGCAGAACGACGCTGAACTCTCCTTGCAACACGAAATACAGGGCGCTAATTTGCTGGCCTTCGTAAATTAAAGTCCCTCCCGCGTCGAGGGTGCGTTTGCGACCTTGGCGAGCCAGCCAATCGATATCTTCGTTGTTGAGTTCGCCTAGGATTAAAAATGCTTTTTTCATTGTTTTTGTTGTCGCGTGTTGTTGTCGCCTGTCAAACTCAAATCTGATTTCGATCGAAGTTCCATCGCGTCAGGTCAGTTTGACCCGGAAAGTTTGACGATTTAAACGGCGATCGCACCCCTGTTATCTCTTATTGTTATCGTTACTGTAACGATCGCGCTGTCCAATCGAGAACCCGATTCCACGCCCACCAACAATCTTCGTCTCTCGCCTGACGGCGAGCGCCCTCACTGGCCAGATAACCGACATGGCCGCCCCGTTGGGTCAGTAGTAGATCGATGGCTGGATTCATGGCGCAAGCACTTTGAAGATCGGGGAGAATTGTCGGCGCGAAAAGGGGATCGTCAGCGGCGTAGAGAATCAGCGTCGGATGTTGGAGTTCTTCAAGCCAGGGGAGAGGACTGCTGGCGGCGTAATAGTCTTCGACCGACTCGAAGCCTAACGGCGAAATAACGAATTCTCGATCGAATCCCCAGATCGTATTGGCCCGATCGATGGCTTCGGGATCGATCGTCCCCGGATGAGCCTCTTTTAACTGGTGTAGCAGCTTTTTCAAGGCTCGGACGATCGACTGTTCTAAATAGCGTCCGATGGGGTGAGCCGTTAAATAAGACAGCGATCGCGTCGAATCCAAACTCGGACAAATCGTCGCCGCACCGCCGAGTCCCTGCAACACCGCCTCAGCGTTGGCTAAATCCGCCAACCGTTCCGGTTCCCGTTCCGCAATGCGAACCCCCCACAGCGCCAGTTGACCGCCCAGAGAATAGCCGGAAAACCAAATCGGCGCCGGACATCCCAATTGCAGCGCCGCCGCCGCAATTCTCAGGAAGTCTTCTCCTTCATACAGACCGTCTGAGGTGAGCGCTGGAGACAGTAACCCCGTGCGTCCGTGGGCCCGCCAGTCAAACGTCACCACCGCGTAACCGCGATGGTACGCTTTGCGCTTCAACAGTTCCAGATACCATTGATTGTCTAGGGTTCCTACAATGCCGTAAGTAGCAACGAACGTCCCTTTTGGATTGTCCGGACAGGCGACGCGGCCGTAAATGGGCGTTCCTCCCGCTCCCACAAACTCCATTTCCCGCTCTGGCGGGGCGTCGTAGCCTATCGTTTTTTCCCAAGTGTGGCGCGATCGCAAGGCGATGTACGCCGTCATGGCCACGCCGTTACTGAGCCAGAACGGAGGTTTGTATCTCGGAAAATCCATCTTGATAATTGATAATTGATAATTGATAATTTACAGGAAAAATTTTCCTATACCATATTTATAGTTAAATGTCAAGAATCGGGATGCGATCGATACTCGAATCTCTGTCCCTCAAGGACTTCCCTCTCGTGCTTTTCTCAGGTACCTCTTAGGTGTGAGAGATTCGAGAAAATCCAACCCGCGAACAAAGTCCGTAGGAACGAGTCGTGCAGACAAAAAAACCTCTCAAGCCCATACTCGCCATTTTCAAAGATACCTGGTGACGGCCTCGGCCGTCGGAATTTTCATCGTCAGCGCGATCGTGGCGGCGGTGGCGGTGTTTCCCCTGTCGCGACAGATAAAAGCCGAAGTCCGCAAAGAACTGCAATTCGCCGCCACAACGCGCATCTTTACGGTGGAAGAATTTCTCTCGCGACTCGAAAGCATCGCCATGCAGATTACCAGTCGCACTCGCGCTCGTCAAATCCTCGAAACTTACAATCGCGGCGAGATCGAGAGAGGGGAATTTGCCGCTACCAGTCAGGGGATTTTAACAGATGCGTTAAACCAATTTGAAGACGTTCTGGGAATTACCCGCCTCGACCGACAAGGAAATCTAGCCGTCAGCGTCGGACGGGAGATTCCGCGATCGCTGTGGGTGGTTCCCTCCGCCAACGCTCGAACCGCAGAATTTCGCGATCCCGTTACCCTGTCGGGTCAGTCCTATCTTGTCGTAGGGGCGCCGATTCTCGACGGGAACGGACAACGCGTCGGAACGGACGTCGTGCTGTTCGACTTGTCGCGCTTGAAAAATATCCTGCGCGATCGAACGGGATTGGGCGAAACGGGAACGACAGCATTGGGAACTCAGCGCAACGGTCAGATCGAGTTGTTTTTGTCCCAATACGACGACACCCAAGAGAGGGTACTGAGACAGGGAATCGAACGCGCCCTCACTCAAGGCGACAGCGGGACGCACTTGGTTTCCGACTCGGAGAAGCCGCAAATCGTCGCTTACGTCCCCATCGAACAGATAGATTGGGGTCTCGCCGTAGCCATGAATCGCCGGGAACTCTACAGCGCGATCGATCGAGATTTGAGAGTCCTCGGTTGGACGATCGTCGGCGTGACCCTACTGGGAACGGGGATAACGGTGTTGTTGTTGCGTCCGTTCGCACGTCGATCGATCCAACAGGCGACAGAATTAGAACAGCAAATCAAGGAACGCAACGATTTGTTAGCCCAGAAAAACCAGGCGTTGCAGGAAGAACAGCGCAAACAGGCGCTCGTGCGGGAAGCATTACAACAAATCGAAGGATTGAAATCTTCCGCCGACCGAGTCTCGCAGCAGTCCCAAGCCGCCGGACACCGCGTGCAACAGTCGTTAGTCTTGGTGAAATCCGGAGCCTCGTCAGTGGGGCGAGCCTTTGACGGAACCCAGCAGGTGCGAGAGCAAGTGCGGGAAATCGTCGATCGAATCCGTCAGTTAAGCGACAGTATCGATCGCATTAACACCATCGCCCAGCTTGTGGGAGATTTCGCCGCCCAAACCAATATGTTGGCCTTGAACGCCGCCGTGGAAGCGGTGCGAGCCGGAGAAACCGGGAAAGGATTCGGCGTCGTGGCCGGAGAAATTCGCAAACTGGCCGACCAAAGCCAGCAGTCAGCGGAGAAAATTCGCACGTTGATTACAGAGGTTCAAAACGACATCAACCGCACCACCAACGTGACCGAAGAAGGCAACGAAACCGCCGATTCTGGGGTGCAGATGGCGCGAAATACCTCCGAGCTTTTCGAGGACATCCAAGGGGCGATCGACGAAGTGTCCACTAGCACGCAAGAGATCGTTCGGGCGAACCGAGAGCAGGCGTTGGCGCTCGAAGCCTTAGTCGAAACAGTGCGATCGATCGCCTAATTCTAGAAGCGTCGGCGTTCCGGTCAGGCGATCGAAACCGTTTCAATGGAGAAACAACCCCTTAAGTTAACTGCACGGCGTGTTTTTTCTCCAACTTCTCGAAAATCGGGATCTGCTGGCTTTCCAAAAGCAGATGGTCTAAAAACGACCGTGCGATGACAGAAAGCTGCTTTCCGTGGAGATGAATCGCGTACCAGCGACAGGCGATCGGGAATCGATCGACCTCCAACACCGTCAAATCTCCCACCGTCAACTCCGGCAGCAAACAGTGCGCCGACAGAACCGAAATCCCCAAACCTCCGGCCACAGACTGTTTGATAGCTTCGTTGCTGCCCAATTCCAACCGCACGTTTACCGAAATCTTCTCACGATCGAGTAACTGTTGCACCGCTCGCCGCGTTCCCGAACCCGGTTCCCGCATGATGAAGGTTTCCCCCTGCAAAGCTGAAATCGGCACTCGCTTGCGTCGGGTGAGGGGATGGTTGGGAGGCGCCACCACCACCAAGGGATTGTCGAGAAACGGCTGCGCCACCAAATCGACATCTTCGGGCGGTTGACTGAGAATGTACAGGTCGTCTTGGTTGTCCAACATCCGACGCACCAGTTTTTGATGGTTCGTGACTTGTAGGGAAATATCCACATCAGGATACTGCTGACAGAACGAGCCTAAAATGCGCGGAACGAAGTATTTGGCCGTCGTGACCACTGCTAGGCGCAGTTGTCCCCGTTTTTTGCCCTGCAAGTCCGCCACCGTCATCTCGAAATTCGCCAGTTTCGAGAAAATGTCTTGACAAGTGGTGAGGAGTTCCTGTCCTGCCTCCGTGAGGTATAGTTGTTTGCCGATTTGCTCGAACAGAGGGAGTCCGATGGACTTGGTGAGTTGTTTGATTTGAGTTGAAACCGTGGGTTGCGTAATGGACAGTTCTTCGGCGGCGCGGGTAAAACTGCCGTGACGGGCGACGGTTTCAAAGACGTGCAATTGGTGGAGAGTAGCTTGAATCATCCTTCTTTTCGCGACAGTTACGCTACGGTCTCGCGATCGCACCTTCGGCTCGGAGTTTCCGGTGCGAGAGAGTTTGACGCAGCCAACAAGACTCGATCGAAAGTTCGATCCTAACCTATCTATAGATTTTTATCAATTGTTTTTAATTTAGTCATCGAATAAAAACAATATATACCCACAGCTCTCGAAAGTACAGAACCCCCGGCATATCTGCGATACCGAGGGTTGAAAGCGGGGGATTCACCCCCAAGAGAGTCGAGGGTCTAGACCGACCGTCTCGATCGATTCTCTAGAAAAACCAACCGTAGGAGTGCAACCCTTTCCCGAGGAGGTTAACGCCCAGGTAGCACACCCAAACCACCACAAAGCCAGCCGAAGCCAGCATGGCGGGGCGACGCCCCTGCCAACCGCGAGTAATGCGGGCGTGGAGATAGGCCGCGAACACCAACCAGGTAATAAACGCCCAAGTTTCCTTCGGGTCCCAACTCCAATAGGTTCCCCAAGCTTCGTTGGCCCAAACCGCCCCGGCGATAATGCCGATGGTGAGGAGGGGAAAGCCCAAACCGATAATGCGGTAGCTGACGTTATCGAGGGTATCGGCCAAACTCAACCGTTGCGGTGAGAGAACGGCAGTTTTCGGCGTCGTGGCGACGCGATCGAGCGTGGCTACACCACCCCCTTGGCTGTCGGACTGAAAGGCGTTGACCGTAGCTTCAGACTGAGGTGCCTTCGCTTGAGGTTGCCAGATTTGACGCTTGGGATCGCGAAACGCTCCAGTTCCGACCGAACTTCCCCGCAATTCCACGTCCTGGCCGCGCGTCACCACCAAAAAGGCGATGGCCAACAGCGATCCCACCATCAACGTGGCGTAGCTAATCATCATGACGCTAACGTGCATCATCAACCAGTTCGATTTCAGCGCCGGGACTAACGGTGCCGACACCTGCATCGTTTCCGGCAGCGTCAAGGCCGCAAACGCCGTAATGCTCATGGCGACCGGGGCGGTGACGACTCCCACCAAACGGCTGCGACTGGTGTACTCTGCCACCAGATGGATGGCCGTTAGCCCCCAAGTCAAGAAAAATAAAGATTCGTACAGGTTGCTGATGGGAAAGTAACCCGCTTCGAGCCATCGCGCTCCCAGTAGCGTGGCGATGCAGAGGTTGGCGACGGCCATTCCTGTCGTCCCCAAAACGTTCAGGTATGGAAGGCGCGGGAAGGCAGCGCCTACCCAGTAGACCAACATGGTGGCAAACAGAACAGCGAACGAAATATTGTCCAGTCCGTTCTGGAGCGATACCAGATCCATTGAAATCTTCTCCCTTAGTTATCGATCTCGAAATTTGGCGTGTTATGAGTTCAGTGCGTTCGAGGCGCGAAACGCCGATCGTACTGTCTCGATCCTAGCGAGTCGCGGGACAAAGCGGAAATCCTGTAGCGAAACTGCTCCCAACTCGTCAGAGTCTCAACCTAATAGAACCATATAATATTAAGAATAACTTAAGATAGTACGAAAATTCAGACTCATGCAATCCACTTCTATCGCGGCCCTGGCGAAAGTCTCCGACTACTTTAAAGTGTTGTCCGAGGTCAGTCGCTTGCTCGTTCTCTGTACGTTGAAGTCGGGAACGAAGAACGTTTCTGAGATTGTCGAGGCCACGGGACTCGGTCAAGCCAACGTCTCGAAACACTTAAAAATTCTCACGCAAGCGGGATTTATCCAGCGGACGCCCCAGGGGGTTAGCGTTTACTATGAAATCGCCGACCCGGTGGTGTTTCAACTGTGCGAGGTGGTTTGCGATCGACTGTCGGTCCATCTCGAAGCCCAAGCACAACACTCGGAACACCTCAAAACCTTCCAACAGTCGATCTGATAGGTTCTCACGGTTTTCGCCTTACAACCAGGAGGAGGTTTCAACGGGTTCTCCAGCGGCTTTCCAGCCTTGAAAGCTCGGGGCGAAACCGGAGACGTTCTCGTAACCGAGGAGTCTCAAGGCGGAAACGCCCATAGCCGTGCGATAACCCGTCGTACAGTACAACACCACGGGGCGATCGCGAGGGATGCGATCGCTGCGACGGGCAAGATCTCGCAAGGGAATATTTTTCGCGCCGCCAATGTGTCCTCGGCGGTATTCTCGCGGTTCCCGCACGTCGATGAGGAGAGCCTCGTTCGAGGCGACAACGTTTTTCAGGGATTCGACGTTATTAATGTTGTAGTAGTCGCGGGGCAGTGATTGCAACCACTGACCCACCGCTTCCGAGACTGGGGCGGTTGCGTCGAGTCCTTCCGCACGAGCGGGACTGGCAACGCTGCCTAGCACCAGCAGCATCGCGAACAGCAAACCGGCCAGGGCGCGGCGGAGGAGGCGAAGAGAGTGAACACGCAGCATTTCTTAAAATTAGAAATAAGTTACAAAACGTTTACGAGTCGTACAAGTTAATTAACATAAATTTTTGTATAAATCAATTCATAAATCCAGCGGGCTTTAAAAATCTTATCGATAGGGCGATCGCTTTTCGATAAAAGAAGAATTAAAATTAAATAGAAACTCGCGAACCGGGGAGTGAAGACGATTTGGTTCTGAAGACCTCGGATATCTGAACCTCGTTTTCCCTTGGAGTTTTATGGGGACTCTCGCGGATTAAAAATCGCTCGATCGAATTTTTTTGTCCGAACGCCGAAGCCAAAAATTGCGTTATCGCCCTATGGGCTTTCCCTCGATCGAGTGTCCGATCCGTCGTCCCCCTCACTTGTCTTGAAACCCATCGAGACTCAACTCGCAGGAGATAAATATGGGATTCGATCGCGTTGTAAAATTCCTACTGTCTTGCCTACTATTTCTAGGGTTGTTGTTCGCGGCCTTCCCCAGTCAGGCGGTGGCCGAAGAAAATACCTTAGAGGTCTATTTCTTTTACAGTGCTACCTGTCCCCACTGTATGAAACAAGAACCGTTGATGGAATACATTGACGAAACCTACGAAGAAATCGACGTGATTTCTTACGAAGTCACCCAAAACCCCCAAGTCTGGGACAATTTTCGGGAAGAATACGGCATTAGCAACGCCGCCGTACCTCGAACCTTTATCGGAGAAATGTCATTTATCGGCTATACCGAACAAGAAGGAGACCTCGAATACAACCCCGTTTACAATGGTTATTCCGGCTATCGCAACCAAATTATTCAAGCTATAGAAAACCAGGCCGGAATCGATATCGTTTTACCCGAAGAAGCCGAAGAAAACTCATCATCGGGGTTGCCCTGGTACGTCTTTAGCTTGTCGGGAATTTACCTCGTCAGCTATCCCTTCGTGCGACCTCACCTCAAAAGTTCGCAAAAACAACGGTATTGGATCGGTGGTTTTTTTGCCGTTTTAATCTTGAGCCTGTTTTGGTTTGTCACCTTAGTACCCGACGCCCTCATTCAACAATTTGCCCGACAACTTCCCTTTCCTCTTTTCGTCTCCATCGTTGCCTTAGCCGACGGATTCAATCCCTGCGCCTTTACCGTTTTAATTATTTTACTCTCCCTGCTGACCTATACCAAAAGCCGTCGCGACATGACGATCGTGGGAACCACCTTTATCACCACCTCCGCCGTCATGTACTTTATCTTTATCATGCTCATGGTGTCCGTCGGCTCGGTATTTATCGAACAGTATGGAAATATCGTGTTGGTGGTTTTAGGAATTCTCGTCACTGCGGCCGGAATTATCAACATTAAAGACTACTTTTTCTTCAAAAAAAATATTTCCCTCACCCTGTCCAACAAGCAGCAAGTGGCCATTACCAAACGGGCGAGTTCGATCGTTCGCAACCTACAACACTCCACACGAGATCGTCGGTTCTTCGCAACAGCCATCGGCGGTACCGTGGTTTTGGCGGCTTTCGTGAACCTAGTCGAACTCGGCTGTACGGCAATTTTGCCCACCGTCTACATGGCGAGTTTAGTCCAACGCTGTCAAGGGGGCATTAACCTCTGCGGCATCTCTTGGACAGCACTGTACGCTGCCATTTACGTCGTTCCCTTGTTCGCCATTCTTTTCAACTTCATCTACTCCTTTAAATCCGCCCGCATCACCGAAAAACAAGGGCGCGTCTTAAAACTCGTCGGCGGTTCCTTCATGCTGTTTTTCGGGTTAGTGATGATTGCCAAACCGCAATTGTTAATGCTAGGTTAGCCGTCTCTAGGAAACCTTTCCCTATCGGCTGACAGTATGGACGTTTGGACGCCTCTCCACACGCGGGTTCACAGCACCCTCAAACAGAGCCAACTGCTCCCCAAACGCCAACGAATCCTCATGGCTGTCTCGGGGGGACAGGATTCCCTCTGTTTGGCGCGGCTGCTGCTGGACTTACAGCCGAAATGGGAATGGGAGTTAGCGATCGCCCACTGCGATCACCGATGGCGCGACGATTCCGCCGCCAACGCCGATCGCGTCGAAGCCTTAGCCAAAACCTGGAACTTGCCGTTTTACCGTTGCGTTGCCAGCGAAGCCGTTCCCAGCGAAGCGGCGGCGCGTCGGTGGCGTTACGGCGAACTGGCGCAAATTGCGGTAAGGGAGCGTTTCAAGGTTGTCGTGACGGGACATAGCCAGAGCGATCGCGCCGAGACGCTCCTCTACAACCTGGTTCGCGGTACAGGTGCCGACGGCTTGCAGGCGTTGGCATGGCGTCGAGAACTCACAGACGGCGTATCTCTCGTGCGTCCGTTACTAGAAATCTCCCGAGACGAAACCGGGCAATTTTGCCGAGAGCGAGGATTGCCCGTGTGGGAAGACATCACGAATCGAGATCTCAAGCATCCTCGCAACCGCATTCGCCTCGAATTGCTGCCCTATCTCAAAGAACAGTTCAACCCCGCCGTCGAAGTTCACCTCGCGCGAACCGCCGAACTCCTGCGGGCAGAGGTGGCGCATCTCGAACGAGAAGCTGAAATTTTGCTACAACAGGCGATCGCCGCCGCCGACGACGATACAGACGGGCGTTTGCCCCTGCGGCTCGATCGCCGTCCCTTAAAAGCCGCACCTCTGGCCCTGCGGCGGCGGGCGATGCGTCAGTTTCTTACCCTTCACCTAGCCGTCGCCCCTAGCTTCAAACATATCGAAAAACTCACCGCCCTCATCGAGGCACCGGGTCGCAGTCAAACCGATCCCTTTCCCGGCGGTGCCATCGCCTGCGTCGAGCGTCCTTGGATTCTCTGGCGTCCGCCTCCTCAAGCCGAAGCCGACTCCTCCATCAATCCCGAAATCGACGCTTGCAGTTGACTGACCGCGTTTCGTTGCGCCTCGGCCATTTCCTCAAACTCACCGAGACCTTGCGAGAGCGCCTCGAGATGAGACTTCATTTCGTTAACGCGATCGCGCAGCGGGTCGAACACCTCGTGATACGTATTGACCTTACCCCACAACTGCGCCACCTGAGCGCGGCGATCGCGCAGTTCCCGATCTTGCTGTTGCAGTTCCCCGAGGCGGCTTTCCCCGTCCGCTTGTTTCTGTTCGACCTCCTGACGCAAACCGTCGATTTCCGGTTGTAAGCCGTTAATTTCCCCTTCCAGAGCTTGCAGTCGATCGAGGAGTTGTTGGCGCAGTTGCGACGCCTTCTGTTGCAGCGGACCGACATCCACGCCGCCGCCAGAACTTGGCGGTTCCGGGGGGTTGCCCAAGCGACGCCACAACACGCTCTGATGCTGGTTCATAATGCGTTCTCGATCGCGCAAACTGCGACGCTGACCGATGAGAGTTTCGTTGAGGAACTTATAACTTTCCTGTTGGTCCGCCAGTTCCGCCTGAAGCGACGGTCGATCGGCATCGCTGGCGCGGGCTAACTTCGCCTCCAACTCGTTGAGGTCGAGCCGTTGCATCATCAACTCTTCCTGCTCGTCGATGACCAACCGCAGCCCCGTTTCCAGCTCGCTTTGCAGTTCCCGAACCCGCTGTTGCAGATCGTTGAGGGGCATCCGTTCCAACTGTTCCCAATCGACGCCGCCTCCATCGCGATTTTCACCTCCAGAAACGGGAAGGTTCGAGAGACTGTTGGCGAACTCCTCGCTCGACTGAACTTGAGACCGCAAAACTTCAACAAATTGCTGCTTGGCCTCTAACAGGCGCTCCTTCGCTGCCAGATCGACCCGTTTTCCTTCCAACTCCAACTGGAGTTGACGCCACTCTTCCCAACGGCGATCGAGATCCGCCACCGCCGCCTCGAGATCCCCTTGTTGCCCTTCTGCCTCCGAGCGCCACTGTTCCAACTGAGTCGTCCGTTCCTCGAGCCACCCTTGCTGAGCCGACACCTGGCCTTCCAACCCCGCCAGCGGTTCCCGAAGTGCAGCTCCATCGCCGACGCTTTCAGCCAGATATTGCAACCACTGCTGAAGACTTTCCGCCTGTTCCGCGTCCAACCCCACAGAATCTTGGAGTTCCGATTGTTGGTGTTGAAGACTTTCCCGTTCCCCTTGAAGCTGTTCCCAGGCGGCTTCGAGTTCCTGACGAGAGCGATCGACCTCCGCCCGCAACTGCTCCATTTCCGCATTACTGGCTTCGATTTCGCCGCGTTTAGCTTCCAGTTCGCTCAACTCCTGCTGAACGTTTTCTAGCTCCTCCCGTCGCGCCTCCATCTCCATCTCGCGGCGGTTGAGTTCCTGACTTTGATACGTCAGCGATTGCTTCCACTGCTCGATCTCTTCCTCTTGAGTTTTGAACTTTTCCTGAAACCGCGAAAAATTCTGGAGGATTTTGACCAACTGTCCCCCAGCTTCCTTGGGCGTCCCTTGAAGTTGCTTGTTCGCCGTGAGTTCGGCGAACACCAAAGCCCCCGAGTTGAAATTTCCCGCTTCATCAGCCGAAATGACATCATCACCCGTGACAGGCATCCAGTTATACTCACCTCGCTGCATCGCCAGCAGCTTCAACTCCGTTTTTCCACTTCCGAAAACGCCGCTTTTCTTGAGGACTTCCGCTAGATACAGCACGCTAACTCTTCCTTTCCCGAATATCGTATGCCGAGGATCGAACTCGCTTGAGAGACAGACTAAAGACGCCTGCGCTACCAGTTTAAGGGCTGCGCTGCACCGTAGCGTCGCCCGATCGAGAAGATCGCCGCCCCTAAACCGAACGTCGAGATCGAGTCCATAATAAATTAGTATCGTTGAGTATCGTTTAACCCACTGATACGACACTAGGGGGAGCCGAGGCGACCCGGATTTTTGCAGGTGCGATCGCGATCGACCTCTCCTATCCTAACCCGCTCGCTTTCGTCTGGCACAAGACGCCGCCCCCGAAAACACGACTGTCGGACCCCGCAGAGCGATCGCACGGGTCTCCCTTGGAGAGCGAATCGGCGAAGCGCCTCCCTCGTCCAGACCGTCCGCCGACGGAAACGCCGAGAAAACGTTGCCGTTGCCGTAAGTGGGGATATCGCCAGAACACAGCACCAGTTGTGAGCTAAATGCAGGGAAATTTAAACGAAATCGATATTCGGAGCATCCTGCAACTGATCGAACTCGGTCAGCGGACGGGGGAACTCTTCGTGGAAACCTATAGTGCGCTCCCTACCGGCTCGAGATCCTATTCTCCAGCCTATATCAGTCGCGACGCCGCCTCTCAAAGCTCCTGGTTCGTGTTCTTCTTTAACGGACAAATCGTCTACGCCGCCGAAAGTCGCGACGGCAACCTCGGACGCTTGCGGGATTACCTACGTTACTACCAACTCGACGACGTACTCGAAGGCGTCGAACGCCCCGATCTCGCCTCAACCAACGCCCCCGAGTACGGATTTCTGTGGCATTTACTCGAAACCCACCGCCTGACACCGATGCAAGGGCGGAGCATTCTCCGCAAAATGATTCACGAAACCCTGTTCGACCTCTTGAGCCTGCATCAAGGCAGCTTTATCTTCGACATGGGGCCGGCCTTAGCTCCCCAACTCACCACCCTCGAAATCGCCCCCCTGATGGCGAAAATTGCCAAACAGGTGCAGGAGTGGAAACAGTTTTATCCCCACGTCCAATCTCCCAACCAATGCCCGCTGATTTCCGATCCCGATCGCCTGCGGGACGCCTTACCACCAAAAGCCTTTACCACCCTCAGCCGCATTGCCGACGGAAAAACCTCCCTGCGGCAAATGTCCCGTTACCTACACCGAGAAATCGTCCCCATCGCCAAAGCCATCTATCCCTACGTCAAACAAGGCTGGGTACAGTTATTTTCCCCTCATCCCGATATTTCCCCCGCCGCCAAGTTCGATTCCGGCTTGCGTCCGCCGACTGCCAGAGTCCCTCGCATCGTCTGCATCGACGACGAGAAAACAGTTCGTAAAACCGTCGAGTATATGCTCGAACAACATGGTTACGAAATCACCTCCTTCGGCAGTTCCCTCAAAGCCCTATCCTTAGTCTTTCCCCTCAAACCGGATTTAATCCTGTGCGATATCGCCATGCCGGAACCCGACGGCTACGAACTCTGCGCCATGTTACGCAAGTCCGCCGCCTTCCGCCAAACGCCCATCGTCATGTTGACCGGAAAAGACGGATTTATCGATCGCGTGCGTGCGCGCATGGTAGGCGCCAACGACTATCTCACCAAACCCTTCGGCGAACAAGAACTGTTAATGCTCGTCGAAAAATACGTCGGCCCCGGCGGGCCGCCCGATCGCCCCTCCACCGACGCAGGCTTCGACGATCCCGACCTGTTTCAGTGAAGAGGTGATGAGATGATGAGATGGTTGATAGTTTCTCCCCATCCCCCCTCTCCCCATCAACGGCAGTAGACATCGATGGCGAAATATAATAATACTGAATCCTCGGCAAAAAACGATTCAGTTTGATGGAATCGAAAACCGTTGGCGTTTAGGATAGTGTTGGCTTTCCCCAGACGAACGCATCGCCCGAGTGCCATCGGCAGCGAAGGGCGAGTGGGGCGGAGTTCGTCAAGCGCGTTTGCGAACAGGTAAGACAGTAATGAGTAGAGTTCTGGTTATCGAAGATAGCGTGACCCAGCGAGAGATGATCGCCAACCTCCTGCGCGGAAGTGGGCTAACGGTCATCGAGGCCACAGATGGCGTCGAAGCTCTCGACAAAATTCAGGGAAATCCTCCCGATCTCGTGGTGTTAGATATCGTCATGCCCCGGATGAACGGTTACGAGGTGTGTCGGCGACTCAAAGCCGATCCTAAAACCCAAAACGTTCCCGTGGTGATGTGTTCCTCCAAAGGGGAGGAATTCGATCGATACTGGGGCATGAAACAGGGTGCAGATGCCTACGTGGCCAAACCGTTCCAGCCAACGGAGCTGATCGGCACGGTCAAACAAATGCTCAGAGGTTAAGATAGCAAGGGAATGGTCGGTAACCCAGACTTTTTAATGGGCGAGGCGGACCCCAATCAGGCGCCGGAATTCCAAGAACTCGAGACCCCCGAAGGCGAACTACACCTTCGATTTCAAGTTCCTTCTGGCAACGAATTCGCCCTCCCCGCTACGGGAATTCGCGAAGTGCTAGACCCACCGCCCGATCGCATTACGCCGATGCCCAACGTTTCGCCGTTGTTGCTCGGAACGTTTAACGTGCGCGGTCGCGTGATTTGGGTAGCAGACTTAGGACAGTTTCTCGGTGACAACCTGGCGCTCAACTCCGATCGCGCTGAAATATTTGTGATTGCCGTCGAAGACCAAGACACTATACTAGGGTTAGCCGTCGAACGTATCGTCAAGATGCAGTGGCTCGATCTCGAGAAACTGCAAATGCCCACCAACGTGCCAGATGGCATGGCCCCCTTTTTACAAGGGGAATGGGTATTTGAAGAAAACGAACGGCCAGTAACGCTGAGACTACTCGATCGAGTCTCAATCCTGCGTTCGGCACGGTGGGCGGCTTGAACCCGAGGTGTGGATGAAGGGGATCGCCGTCCGTTGTGGCTATCGACTTCCTCGTTAAAGCGAGGAAAACCTTCGGGTGTCCACCCCTCGTATCCGCTACAGGAGATGGAGGAGTTTTGACCGTAGAACTGGGGGAGGCAAATGGAACCAGGTATTGACTTTGCCCGAGAATACGAACGTGTCGAGCAAGCTTACGTCGAAGGAAACTACGACGAAGCTGCGCCGCTGGTGGACGAACTGGCCCAGAAGTATCCTGACGACCCCAGTACTCGGCTGCTGAGAGGGCATATTTATTGTGGGTTGCAAGCTTACGATATTGCTCGGACGGAATATCAGAGCGTTTTTGAAATTACAGACGATTCGGAATTCCACGACCACGCTCGTCAGGGTATCGATTATGTGGCGCAAATTTCCGGAAACGGTAAAGCGCCAGAATTTGAAGAGTACGATGCTGAAGCGACGCAAGCCTACGACAACGGCTTCGAGTCCGATGGAACTGAACTGTTAGAACCTGAAGCCGATTACGGAGAAGCCGATTACAGAGAGATAGAAGAAGATTTCGAGGCTGAGGGCGCTTGGGACGATTTAGGGTTAGAAATAGAGGGAGACGAGTCAGAATCGTTCGATTTCCAAAACGGCGCGATCGAAGAGGTCGATGAAGGCGAGGCGTTGGAACCGTTCGACTTGTCCCCGGAAGGGGATGCTGACGAAGGCGAGTTCGGCGAGTTCGACCTCAATGCCGAAAGCCCCCTGGACGAAGAGGCTGTCGCAGAACCCGCACTGGGTCACTTCGACCTCGAGGAGGAAACCCCTGGAAGTGGAAGCTTCGAGCCGTTCGAGGTGGCTCAAGGGGCCGGTGAGGAAGGCGAAGCCTTCGAGCCGTTCGACCTCGAAGCGGCCGAAGAAGCGCTGAAAACGGGAGAGTTCGACCTGACGCCGGAGACGCAATCGGAAGCCGATAACCCCTTTGCAGTAGAGGAAACCCCGCAACTCGACGAAGAGGATAGTTGGGACGAATTACCCAACTTGTTACCCACCGAAGAGATGCCGGATTTAATCGGAGAAGAGGAAGAGGATCTCGAGATCGAAGACGGACTCGATGATATCGAACTCCCTCAACTGTTCGCTGAGTTCGACGAGGGGCAAGAAGACGAAGCGTTCGCCGAGGAAACGCCGTTTGAGGAAACGCCGTTTGCTGAATTCGATGACCGCGAGTTCGACGACGGCGAAGAAGAACCGTTTGCCAGTCCGACGAGCGGGATGCCTTCGAGTTTAAGCGGTGAAACCTTTGAAGAAGATTGGGACGAAGAAGAAGAATACGAAGAAGTGCCTTTCGGCCATTTCGATCCCGATACGGACAGCAAGGACTTCCAGCAGGTTTCGACTGAGGAAACCGACGAAAGCGGCGCGGAAACCTTTTTGACTTCGCCGCCGGACGACGATGTGCCCAGTGGGGAGTTCGACGAAGAAGCGGCCAGTTGGGCGACGGCAACCGAGGAGGAACCGCCAATTTCGGGTCGGATGTCCTCTCCCGGTTTCGACAACACTGAGGAAGACGACCCGACGCTCGTCGCCCCGGAAACCGCTCGTCCGGGGGGCGATAGTTTCGACTTCGAGAGTTTTGAAGGGGATTTCGGCGATAGCGAGTTCGATATCGACGACGAGGACTTTACCGCCGACGAAACGGGAGATCGCTCCTCGAGTGTGGATTTTCTCGAGGAGTTCGACGAGTTCGACGACCTCGGGGATATGCCCAGTTTTGAAAGCGACGAGGATACGGATTCGTCGGATTTCAATACCACCTCGGGCTTTTTAGAACAGACGACGGGGGTGGAAACGGAAGATTTCGCGGATATGACCGACGGGTCGATCGTTCGCGATGAAGAGTTGTTTGCCATCGCCAACAGTAGCGAACGGTTGCCAGCGTTCGCACAAACGGAAAGCGGCACGAGCGAACCTTCGGTGAGCGTCGAACAAGGTCCGCTGGCGTTTTTCGAGAACGCTAACTTACAGGCGAAACCCCGTTTGGCGGCGTTCGTGGCCGGCATCGCGTCGGCGGTGGCCGTGGCCGGCATCGGTCACGTGACCACGAGGTATTTGGCGGGCAACGATCGCCTCGATTTGGCTCTGCGCGATCGCTTGCTGCCCCAGGCGCAACTGGCTAGCCTTGCGATGTCCGTCACGGCCGGTTTGGCCGGCGGAACAGCCACTTGGTTGTTGGGACGTTTGAGCGCGGGTCAGGTACGGCGCACCACGACGAACTTACAAGCGGCCTTTGAAGCGATCGCTCAAGGAGATTTCGGCGTGCGGGCCGCGGTGCTGTCGGAAGACGAACTCGGGCAAATGTCGGCGAAGTTTAACCAGATGGCTCGCATCGTCTACACCACTACCAACGAAGCCCAACGCCGCGCCGAAGAAATGGAACAGGCCAAGGAAGACTTGCAGCGGCAGGTGATTCGCCTCCTCGATGACGTCGAAGGCGCGGCGCGAGGCGACTTGACGGTGACAGCGGAGGTGACAGCCGACGTTCTCGGGGCGGTGGCCGACTCCTTTAACTTGACGATTCAAAACCTGCGGGAAATCGTTTTGCAGGTGAAACAGGCGGCGCGACAGGTGAGTAAAGGAGCTACCGATAGTGAATCTTTCGCCCGCAGTTTGGCCTCCGACGCTCTACGACAAGCGGAGGAACTGGCAGCGACCTTGAACTCGGTTCAAGTCATGACCAACTCCATTCAACAGGTGGCTAAGAGCGCTCGAGAAGCTGAAGAAGTGGCGCGATCGGCGTCGGCGACCGCTCTCAAAGGGGGCGAAGCCGTCGAACGGACCGTGGCCAGTATCTTGGAAATTCGCGAAACTGTAGCAGAAACCACGCGAAAAGTCAAGCGCCTGGCGGAATCTTCTCAAGAAATTTCCAAGATCGTCGCCCTCATCAGCGGTATCGCCTCCCGAACCAACCTGTTGGCCCTCAACGCCAGTATCGAGGCGGCACGAGCCGGGGAAGCCGGTCGCGGCTTCGCCATCGTTGCCGACGAGGTGCGACAGTTGGCAGACCGCTCGGCTAAGGCGTTGAAAGAAATCGAACAGATCGTGATGCAGATTCAAAGCGAAACTGGGTCGGTGATGATGGCCATGGAAGAAGGTCAGCAACAGGTCATCGGCGGGACAAAACTGGCCGAACAGGCCAAACGCTCCCTCGAAGATATTATTCAGGTGGCGAACCGCATCGATGTCCTGGTGCGATCGATTACCGCCGATACCGTCGAACAAACTGAAACCTCCCGCGCCGTGGCTCAGGTGATGCAAGCGGTCGAGTTGACCGCTCAAGAAACCTCCCAAGAAGCCCACCGCGTATCCGGTGCGCTACAAAACCTCGTGGGTGTATCTCGCGACCTGCTCACCTCCGTGGAACGGTTCCGCGTCGAAACCAACGAACGCTAAGACTCTCCCTTCAGCAAGAGGCAAGCGGCAAGCGGCAAGCGGCAAGCGGCAAGAAGGGAAAAGCGAACTGCCCTCACTGTTCACTGCTCACTGCTCACTGCTCACTGAAAAAATGGTACCCGAACAATCGCAAATTATGGGGTTCTTCATCGAGGAAGCCCGCGACCATCTCAATACGATCGAACGCGGACTGCTCGACCTGCAAGGCACCCTCGACGATCCCGAACTCCTCAACGCCGTGTTCCGCGCCGCCCACTCCGTCAAAGGCGGAGCGGCGATGTTAGGACTCGACGCCATTCAAACCGTCGCTCATCGCCTCGAAGACTGTTTTAAAGTTCTCAAAGATGCCCCCGTTACCGCCGACCGACAACTCGAATCGCTGTTTTTGCAGATTTTCGACAGCCTGCAAGAACTGCTCGATCGCCTGCAAAGTCCAGCCGGACTCAATCCCGATGAATCCGAGCGGGTGGTGGCCGACATCGAACCCGTCTGTCGGGAGTTGGTCGCGCATCTCCATCGCCTCGTGCGCGGGGAAGTGGTTCCCCCGCCCAAAACCTCGCCCCATTCGCCTGCACTGCCCGTCACCAGTCCTCTACCCACTCGGTCGGAAGAAGACAGCGCCCTGCACCTGATTTTCCAAAGCGACGTGATGGCGCGACTGCGGGAAATGCTGCAACTGTTCAAACAGCCCGATACCTCCGACGTTCGCCAAAACCTCCAACAACTCTGTCGCCTATTGGGGCAAGTGGGGGAACAGTTCGACCTCGATGCCTGGGTCGAACTCCTGCAAACGACTCGGGCGGCGATCGCCTCCCCCAACAATACCTTTTCGAGTCTGGCCTCGGTGGTCATAAAAGACATCAAACAGGCTCAAGAACTGGTGTTAGCCAATCGCGCCGAGGAAATTTCCCCGAGTCAGCGCCTTCGAGATCTCGTTCCCGAACCCGAGACGACTGAAACTGAGGTCGAAGCCAACGGGCGATCGCCCCAACCTAGCACCCCCGAACCTAAATCGCCGCCGGTTTCCCAACCGACCTCGGATCGACCTCGCAAACCCAAACGCGAAGCCAACGGACCTCAAGTAGGTATGGCCGAACTCAGCAGCTTGGCCGATCTGTTTGAAGGAGATACCGAAGACCTCGAAGATTGGGACGACGTGGAGCATTTCGACCCGTCGGGTATGGCCGCCGCCGCTAACGGGAAAACGCGCGGCGATGTGGATAGCGATTTTTCCGATTTGTTCGACGACGAGAACGAAACCTCCGCCACGAACTCTCAAACGGAAGCCGAAGAACTCTTCGGCGATAACTTCTTTGGTGACGGCGAAAGCCCCGATGCCGACGAAGACGATACGGGACTCGACGACCTCCTCAATGCTGTGGGACCCGATGGACCCGATGCTGACGATGGCGATGAGGAAGACCTCGATGCCGATTTTCAAGACCTCCTCAATATTGGTGGATTGGAAGATGAGGACAACGCTCCGGTTGAGGAGGCTGAAGACGACGACATTTCGATCGACGATTTGTTAGCTACAACAGACGAAGCCGACTACGCTGAGGCTGAAAGCGACGATTTGGGCAACGCTCTGAGTCTCGGACAAGAAAGTACGGCCGAACTCGAAGCACTCTTCGGACAATCTCCACTACCCGAGGGAAGTTCGGACGGAGAGGCTTTAGGAGAAGCTTACGAGGAGTTAGATTTTGACTTGGGAGAACTGGAGGAAGAAGCCGAACCTGAAGCCCAAGCTGAAGAATTTGATTTGGATTTTGATTTAGAAGAATCAGAAGAAAGCGAACCTGAAGCCCAAGCTGAAGAATTTGATTTGGATTTTGATTTAGAAGAATCA